>CAZFNB010000219.1:0-5109 GCA_964520235.1 uncultured Bifidobacterium sp.
CGACATTCGGAATCGGCAGGCCGATCGAACCGGCCTTGCGCACGCCGCGCAAAGGATTTTTCGTCACCACCGGACTTGCCTCACTCAACCCGTAACCCTCGATGAGCGGGATTTTATGCTTCTCCTCGAAATCCTTCAGCACCTGTACCGGCAGCGGCGCGGCGCCGCTGATGCACATGCGAAAGGGAAATCCTCCCGGGACCTGTGTGTTCGCCAGCGCGCGATAAAACTGCGGAATCGCCGGCAGCACGGTGGCCTGGCGCTGTAAAATCTCCCGTAACATCTGTTGCGGATGATTCAACGATTTGACGACCACCATCGAACCGCCCACCAACAGCGGCAGGAGCAGCCCCACCGTGAGCATGTAACTGTGAAACATCGGCAGGATGACGGCAAAACGGTCCGCCTCGACGGTTTCAAGGACGATGCGGCAGCTTTCGACGTTGTGCAGCAGGTTGCCGTGCGACAGCATCGCTCCCTTTGGCCGGCCCGTTGTGCCCGAGGTGTAAATGATGACGGCGAGATCGCTTTCCTGCGAGGCCGGTGGCCGATGGCATGTGCTTTTGGGCGACGTGCCAAAACCATCGGTCTTGAGTATCTTCAATCCTGCGCGACTGGTTTGCAGTGTCGGGAAATGCGCTCCGAGTTCCGCGTCGGTGATGATGACATCCGCGCCCGCATCATCGAGGATGTAGCTGACCTCCGCCGGCTTGAGAAAATTGTTGATGGGCACGACCACCGCACCCGCGTTCAGGATTCCGAACAGTGCTGGGATGAACTCGGGGCAGTTCTTCAACCACAACGCCACGCGGTCGCCAGGCTTCACGCCGAACGAAGCAACCAGTTGTTCCGCCACGCCCAATGAAAGTTCGTGCAGTTTAGCAAACGAAAACTCCTGCTCGGCCCAGAACAAGGCGACCTTGTCGGGGCGCTTTTCAACGGTGGCGGTGAACGCGCTGGCTAAATTCATTGGCGGAGTTTATTGACGGAGACTCGCGAAGCCAAGTATCCGTGCGAAAGTTTCAGGTTCAAAGTGGCGGTCAGCGGGGTGGAACGGCTCGCGCTGCGAGCCGTAGCGCCGCGTGCAGCGGCGCAATGCTGGATACCTTCCCTCCGCCTGCTCTGCGCGGGCGGAGTGCTCGCAGCGCGAGTATTTCCACCGCCCGCATTGACCGCCACTTCCAGCCGCACCCCCTGACACTTCGCGACTGACACCTTGCAATCCGTTACTTACACTCGCCGCGTGATTGATTCAGACGAGAAACTCGCCGCCTTCCTGCCCGTGGTGCGCGCGGCGGATTGGATTGCGGTGGACACGGAAGCCGACAGCTTGCATGCCTACCCGGAAAAGGTTTGCCTCATCCAGATCAGCACGAGTGTGGGGGATCGCCTTGTTGATCCGCTTGCGGGCATCAATCTTGATCCGTTGCTCGATGCGTTGGGTTCGCATCGGCTCATCATGCACGGGGCGGATTACGATTTGCGCCTGCTGCTGAAGCATCACAAGTTCGTTCCCGATTCGATTTTCGACACGATGCTCGCCGCTCGTTTGCTCGGGCACCGGCAGTTCGGTTACAGCCATCTTGTCGAACATTACCTCGGCGTTAAACTTGAGAAAGGCCCGCAGAAAGCCAACTGGGCGCGGCGACCGCTCACCGAACGCATGGAGACCTACGCGCGCAACGACACGCATCATCTGCGCCGGCTGTCCACGCGGCTCACTGCCGAACTTACCGAAAAATACCGTTTGACGTGGCATCAGGAAAGTTGCGCGCGACTCATCGAGGAATGCACCAGACCACAGCCGGTGGACGAGGATGCGTGGCGCTTGAAAGGCAGCCATGCATTGAGTCGCGCCGGGATGGCCGTGCTGCGGGAGCTTTGGCGCTGGCGCGAAACCGAGGCGATTGCTGCAAACCGGCCTCCGTTTTTCATTCTCAGCCATGACGCGCTGGTGAACATTGCCGGAGCCGCCGCAGGGCATCGGCCCGTGGACCCGCTTGTGCCGCGTTATCTTTCGCCCGCGCGCCGCGCGAGATTGAGTGAAGCCATCAAGGTTGGGCTTCAAATCCCGCCGGATCAGCACCCGCATCCGCCTGTGCGAGGCGGACGGCGTCCCAGTGAAACGGAGCGCCGTCGCTTTGACGAAATCCAAAAGCGCCGCGATGCCCGCGCGCACGCCCTGGACATTGACCCGACGCTGATTGCCAGCCGGGCTGTAATCGGTGATCTGGCACGCAACTGGGACGAGAACATCGTCACCCTGATGAAGTGGCAGCAGGAGTTGTTGAAGCCCTGACTCGGAATGGACAATCCAGAGGCCTGTGCCTCGTTATTTGCCGACGCTGCGATGGTAGATGCGCCACTCGTAGCCGTTGAGACGGAACATAGGGAAACCGTTCGCCGGCGCTTCAGGCATCCCGGGGAACTTGATCATCTTGAACTGATGATCGTTCATCACCTCCACCCACCCGATTTGTGGGCGGCTTGAGAAGTTGATGGTCACCACGAATTCATCTTTGGCATCGAGGCGCATGAAGGTGACAAGGTCGGCCTCGTTCGAGTTGCGCAACCAGACGACCCGGTCGTTGCGGAACGGTGCGTGTTGCTTCCGCAGTTTGATGAGTTCCCGATAGATGTCACGCAGTGGCGGTCGTTCCTTGGGTTTCCAGAACACGGGCATCTTCTCGAACAACGCCGGGTCGCCGGACTCGGTGGCATCGCCGACTTCCATTCCGTTGTAGAGCAGGGGAACGCCGTTGAGCGTGAGCATGAGGACCTGTGCCGCAAGCGCGCCGCGTATGCCGAATCGAGCCACAGCGCGGGCTTCATCGTGATTGTCCGAGATGCGCAGGTGCAGCGAGCCTTGCGGGAACTGGCGCTGAGTTTCCTCGAACGAGCGACGGAACTCGGTGGCAGGCTGGCCTTCCAGCATGACTTTGTTCAACGTGCCGTGCAGCGGCCAGGAGTAATCCACGTCAAAAGCTTTGTGGAGCAGTTCGGGCTTGCTCGCTTCGGCCAGCATCATGATGTCGGGTTTCACCTTTTCCAGTTCGGCCCGGGCTTGAACCCAGAAATCCGTCGGCACCATGTAGGCCACGTCACAACGGTAGCCGTCAATGTCAAACTCTGTGACCCAATATTTGAGCATGCCGATCATGTAATCGCGTAGTTTTGGGCTGGCGTAATTCAGTCCGGCAACGTCCGTCCATTCTTTCACAGGCGGGATGATTTTTCCGGCGGCGTCCTGTTTGTAAAACTCGGGATGCTCCATCATCACGCTGTCCCAAGCGGTGTGATTCGCCACAAGGTCGAGGATGAGTTTCATGCCGCGTTTGTGTGTTTCAGCGACGAGACGTTTGAAATCGTTCGTGCTGCCCAGCGTAGGTTCAATGGCGTTGTAATCGCGAATCGCGTAAGGGCTGCCGAGCGTGCCTTTCTTCATCTTTTCGCCGCCCGGTTGAATGGGCATCAGCCAGAGCACAGTCACGCCGAGGTCTTTCAAGTCGTCGAGCCGCGCGGTGATGCCGTTGAAGTCGCCCGCTGCGGAAAAGTTGCGCGGGAAAATCTCGTAAATGATTCCATCGCGAAGCCACGCCGGACTCTGGCGTGCGGATTGCCTGGCGGCATCTGATTGTGCGCGGCACAGTGAAGGCGCGAGAGCCATCAGGACGATGAGGATGGCAAGGTTGAGCGGACGAAAAATTGTTTTCATGTTCTGTCTTCGTGCATCTGAAAGGATGCTAGACCGCGTCGCAACGTCGCGCCAGAGGACAAGTGGATTTGCGGCCTGCATTTTCATGCGGTATGGAGGACGGAGAAGGGGCGTTTCCGGCGCGTATTCATTTCCGGCTTTCCTGAGTTCCGAATCCACGCTTATCCTCAAGCCATGCGAATTTTGTCCGGCATCCAACCCTCGGGCGCGCTGCATCTCGGGAATTATTTCGGGATGATGCGTCCGGCCATCGAGCTTCAGGAAAAAGGCGAGGCGTTCTATTTCATCGCGGACTATCACTCGATGACGTCGCTTTTCAACGCGGACGAGCGTCGCAGAAACACGCTGGATGTGGCGCTGGATTTTCTCGCGTGCGGGCTTGATCCGAAAAAATCTGTTTTCTTCAAACAGTCCGATGTGCCGGAAGTGACCGAACTGGCATGGCTGCTGACCACATTGACGCCGATGGCGATGCTGGAGAATTGCCATAGCTACAAAGACAAACTGGCGCATGGAATTTCACCGAATCACGGCATCTTCGCCTACCCGGTGTTGATGGCCGCCGACATATTGATTTACGACTCAAACATCGTTCCCGTCGGCAAGGACCAGAAACAACACGTCGAGGTCACGCGTGACCTGGCGGTCAAATTCAACAACACCTACGGCGAGACGTTCGTTGTTCCCAAGGAACAGATTCGCGGGGATACAGCCGTTGTGCCGGGCATTGACGGCGAGAAGATGAGCAAGAGCTACGGCAATACCATCGAGATTTTCGGCGACGAAAAGGCGCTGCGCAAAAAAGTCATGGCGCTCAAGATGGACAGCCGCACTCCTGCCGAGCCGAAACCTGACGCGGAGCAAAACCTCGCCATCCAGTTGCTCAAGGTGATTGATGCCGGCACGGGCGGTGAATGGGAGGGAAAACTCCGCGCGGGCGGGCTTGGCTACGGCGATTTGAAGAAAAAATTGTTCGAGGTGTATTGGGATCATTTCGCGCCCGCCCGCCAGAAGCGCTCCGAACTCGCCGCCAACCTGGATTTTGTAAATCAGGTTCTTGCCGATGGCGCCACCCGCGCCCGGGCCAAAGCCCGCGAGGTTTTGAAGCGCGCTCGCAAAGCCAGCGGGTTGGAGTGACGAACCATCTCCGTTTTGAGCGTGCGCTGGTCTTGCCATCGCCTTTCAACTCCGGCTTAATGCGCGCCGCACATGGCGAAAAAGAAAAAAGATTCATCACAGCCCGAACTGCCAATCGAAGGCGCGAAGCCGGCGCCGGTTGCCGGGAAACCTGCAAAGAAGTCTGCCGAGCAAAACGGCAAGGATCACATCGTCGCCGAGGCGGTTGAAACCATCGCGCATCGTCCGTTCGATCCCAAGAAGATCGGCATGGGGCT
>CAZFNB010000220.1:0-5095 GCA_964520235.1 uncultured Bifidobacterium sp.
ACATTTCCGTCGGAGGGACGGCATTGGTGACGGATGCCGAGGTGGTGGACACGATGGAGGCGTTTGATGCCGGCGGCGGCCAGATGCTGGTGCGCGCCGTCACTGCCGGCAGCACGCTCGACCTCACGGGTGGCAGCATCCAGGGGACGATTGACGCGCGCGACGGAGCCGTCGAGTCGTTGCGGACGGAACTCAACGATCTCGCCGCGTTGTTGATCACCGAGGTCAACGCGATTCACAGCGCAGGCTTCGGATTGAACGGAACGACAGGGGAGGCTTTTTTCACGGGAACGGATGCAGCCGACATCGCGGTGAACACGACGTTGCTCAACGATCCTTCGCTTGTGCAGGCGGCGGGCGTGGCGGGCGCGCCGGGAGACAACCAGGTCGCGCGCGCGCTCGCGCAACTGGCGCAGACCAAACACGCGGCGCTCAACGGGCAGACGTTTGTGGAGGGTTACGGCGCAACGGTGTCCGAACTCGGCCAGGCGTTGTCCTCGGTGAACACCCAGCTTTCTGACCAGGAAACGGTGGAGACGATGCTTCTGCGCCAGCGCGACGCGCTCGGGGGCGTCTCGCTGGACGAGGAGATGGCCGACCTGACGAAATTTCAAAAAGCGTTCGCGGCCTCGGCGCGGTTGATCACGACCGTGGACGAGATGCTGGAAACGATCGTGAATCTGAAACGATGAAACCTGAACCCGGGAGCATGACATGCGCGTAACCGCCAACACATTTTCGCAGTCGCTCGTGAACCATCTCGGCAGCCTGGCCGTGCGCCAGCAGCGGTTGCAAAGCCAGGCCGCCACGGGCCAGCGCATCCGTCTGCCCGAGGACGACCCGGTGGCGTTGCGGCGCGTGATAGACTTGCAGGCCGAGTTCGGTGCGGTGGGGCAATACAGCCGGAACATCGCGCGCGAACAGGAAAAGGCCAAGGCCACTTACAGCAACATCAACTCGATCAAAACCATTTCAGACCGTGCGCGTGAGATCGCGACACTCGCCGACGGTTTGAAATCCCCTGAAGAGATGCGCTCCTACGCGGTTGAAGTCACGTCCTTGATCAAACAGGCGGCGCAGGTGATGAATGCCAGGCACAACGGCGATTACATCTTTGGCGGTACGCGCACTGACATTCCTCCGATGGATCTTGAAATGGATGCGAACGGCCTGGTGACGGCGGTGACTTATCAAGGCAACACGGATTCCTCGCCCGTGGAAATCGCCGAGGGAGTGACCTTGAGCGCGCAGGTCATCGGCGAGAACAACAGCGGCAGCGGCTCGCGCGGATTGATCACTGACAGCCGCTCCGGGGCCGATTTTTTCAACCACCTCATCGCGCTTCAAAACCATCTGCTCGGCAACGATGTCGCGTCCATCGCTTCCACGGATCGCGCGGCGCTCGCGCAGGACGAGGACAACATCCTTTATCACATCAGCAACAACGGTGCGATCCAGTCGCGTCTCGAAGCCGCGGCGGCGGTGACGAGTGAACGGAGCATTTCGGTGGAAGGCCAGGTTTCGCGTGAAGTGGATGCCGACCTGGCGCAGACGCTCGTGAAACTCGGCCAGGTGCAGACGGCGTATCAGGCCGCGTTGCAGAGCGGCGGGACGATTCTGAATCTGTCGTTGTTGGATTATCTCCGGTAGGCGGAGCAGGGGAAGGAATGGTATGACTGAATCACAAAAGACCGCGATTGTTTCGGGACAGGAGACTGTCCGTTCGCTTGCACTCGAACTGGCATTCACCGAAGCCGGCAAGGATTCCGGCTTGCTGCCGATAAACAGTTTCATCCTGCAACTCGAAGAATCGCTTTTGAAGGATGCGCCGTCGCTGATTGCAGTCGCCATCAAGCAGGCGCGCGCAAAAGTGGACCGGCTGTTTGACACGACGGCAAAGTTCGATGCTGAAACGATCTCATGGCTCGGAGAATGGCATGGTTGGATGAGCACCGCGCTTGAGCGCTGGGGCGGGGAACAACCGCTCCCGGAAACTCCGGCGGGATGGGGGAGTGAAGGGAGCGCCGCCGCCGCTGTTCCTGCGCCGCCGCCGCCGGCATCCAAGCCTGCTGCGGGCGCAATCGTGGACTCCGTTTCACCTTTGACGTTGAATCTTGACGCGGATCGCGAACTCCTGACCGAGTTCATCAATGAATCCCAGGAGCATCTGCAAAACATCGAGAACGGCGTGCTCGTGCTGGAGGATGATCCGACCAACGCGGAGACGTTGAACTCCATCTTCCGCGCGTTCCACACCTTCAAGGGCGGTTCAGGTTTTCTGAATCTGACGCCGATCAAGAATCTCGCCCACGAGCTGGAATCACTCCTCGACGCGGCGCGTCAACACAAGCTCACGCTCAACACGGACATCATCAACGTGATCCTCGAAGGTGGCGACACTTTGAAAAAATTCGTGCAGCAGATTTCTGCCCAGTTGAACGGCAGCACCGTCTGGCAACCGATCGTGATTCCGACCGGACGGTTGATCGCGCGCGTGAAAGCCATCCTGGCCGACCCGTCCGCACCGGTCGCGTCTGTTCCAAAGGCCGCTCCGTCTCCAACAGTCGCTGCTTCACCGGACAAGGACGAAAAGCCGGCGAGCGTTTCAATCGCAGCCACTGCCTCCGCGCCCGCACCGGCGGAGAATCAAAAAACCACGGCTCCCGAAACCGCCAAACCCGCATCCGGTTCTGCCGTTGCTGCAAGCACGGCAAATGGCGCGGCGGGTTTCGTGAAGGTGGACACGCAGAAGCTTGACAGTCTGATTGATCTTGTCGGTGAACTTGTGATTTCCGAGTCCATGGTGGTTCAGGACCCGGAGTTGAGAAATGTTCCGAGCCGCCATCTCGCCCGCAATCTCGGGCAGTTGCGTCGCATCACGAGCGAGCTTCAGCGCACAGCCATGTCGCTGCGCATGGTTCCGATCCGTGCCACGTTCCAAAAGATGAACCGCCTCGTCCGCGACCTGGCCGCAAAGCAACAGAAGCAGGTGCAACTTATTTTGAGCGGCGAGGACACCGAACTGGATCGCAACATCGTTGAGGAGATTTCCGATCCGCTGATTCACATGATCCGAAACGCGGCGGATCACGGCGTCGAGAAGCCGGACGCGCGTGTCGCCAAAGGCAAACCCGCTCAGGGAAAAATCTTTCTGCGCGCGTTCCATCGCGGAGGCAACATCGTCATTCAGATCCAGGACGACGGTAGCGGCCTCAACAAGGAGAAGCTGCTCAACAAGGCGAAAGAAAAGGGCATCGTCAAACCGGGTCAGTCCCTTTCGGACAAGGAGATTTACGATTTGATTTTCGCGCCGGGCTTTTCAACTGCGGAACAAGTCACGGACATTTCCGGGCGTGGCGTTGGCATGGATGTGGTGCGGCGGAACATCGAGAAACTGCGCGGCAAGGTCGAGATTGACACCGTGCTCGGGCAGGGCACGACGTTCACGATCTATCTGCCACTGACGCTGGCGATCATTGACGGCATGATTGTGAGCGTGGGAGGAGAGCGTTACATCATTCCCACGCTGTCAGTCCGCGAATCCTTCAGGCCCAAGCCGGACATGATTTCCACCGTCCACGAGCGTGGCGAGATGGTGAACGTGCGCGGGCGGCTCAGTCCATTGCTGCGGCTTTACAAGCATTTCGAGCAAAAGCCGAAAACGACCGATCCCGTGCAGGGAATCGTTGTAGTGGTGGAATCCGGTGAACAAACCCGTTGTCTGCTCGTGGATGAACTTCTCGGCAAGCAGGAGGTCGTCATCAAATCTCTCGGTGGCGCGCTCAAAAAGAACGCGGCGCTTGCGGGTGGAGCGGTGCTGGGTGATGGCCGGGTCGGGTTGATTTTGAATGTGGATTCGTTGGTCAGGCTCAACAGCCCCAACACTGTCAGCGCATGACGATCCTGTCTGTGAAGCGGGCAGCTTGATCAGGTCATTCGCAACCGACTCGCTTCCGAACGACAGCAAAAACAGGTATGTATTCACCAAATAATGAGTGAAGGCCGGACAAAGAAACTTCCGATTCCATTTCGTAGGGAGTTGTGTCGGGTGACGGGGATCGTTGCCGACGTTCGCAGCACTTCAATGCGTGCGCGGCAGGGTATTCACCCGGCACAACAGGTTCTACGAAGGGCGGATATCATGTCGAATCAAACAATCGAGCCGCCGGTTGTCGCACAACGACTCGCCGGGAAACATCTCACATTTGTCCTGGGCCGTGAACACTATGGCGTTCCTGTGTTCAAGGTGCGGGAGATCATCCGCCTGTGTGACATCGTTCCGTTGCCTCAAATGCCGGATTACATCAAGGGCGTGCTCAACCTGCGCGGCAGGATCATTCCTGTGGTGGATTTGCGCGTGAAATTTGGACTCACCACTCCACGCGACACGGAACTTGCCTGCATCATGGTCGTCGAGGTGGTGCTGTCGGACAAATCCGCGTCGCTCATGGGTGTCATCGTGGATGCGGTGGAGGATGTCGTGAACATTTCCGATTCTGACATCGAGCAGTTGCCGGAATTCGGAGCGGCGACAGCAGCCGATTACATCCTTGGTCTGGCCAAGATAAAAGGCTCTGTCAAAGCGCTGATCGACATTGACCGCGTGCTCACACTTCAGACGGTTGAGCACGTCCGCAAATTTTCTGCATCGCAGGTGATGCAGAGCTGAATCCCATTCCATCAAACATGATCCCATCCCAAGACAAACTATGAAACTAAAAGGCAAATTGGTTCTCCTGTGTGGAATCCCGATAGCGGGAGTGTTGTTCAGTGTAATTGCGTGCGTTTATTCCGTCCACGGAATCAGGGAAGGAACCCATCTGGTAAAGACCGAGAGCGCCGTTTATGAGGAGTTGGCCAGGGATCTCCAGTTGCAAATCGTCGAGGTGCAACAGTTCTTTTCCGATGTGTCCGCCACCCGAGGACTGGACGGTCTCGACGATGGGTTTGCAAGGGCTGAAAAGTGCCATCAGACGTTTCTGGCCGGGTTGAAACAATTCGAGCAGATGTATCAGCGTGAAAACAACCAGTCACATCTCGATACGGTCGAGCTTTTGCGAAAAGATTTCGAGTCCTACTATCAGACGGGTCGTGG
>CAZFNB010000221.1:0-5092 GCA_964520235.1 uncultured Bifidobacterium sp.
ACCGACGTTGTTCTCGCTCATGTTCTGCGCGCCGAGCTTGATATTGGAATCAAGGATGGCCTTGGAAACGGATTCCAACGCTGTGTAGGGTGGACAAACGACGATGTCCACTTCCTTCACCGACGCGAGATCGCGTTTGAGGTCGGCCACGAGCGCGAGCGCTTCGGCGACCGTCTTGTTCATCTTCCAGTTACCCGCAATGATCAGCTTACGTTCTTTGTTCATTTCAAATTCTCCAGATTGAATTACTTGTCACTCAACGCCGCCACACCGGGCAGGACTGAACCTTCCAAAAATTCCAGACTCGCGCCGCCACCGGTGCTCATGAACGTCACCTTGTCGCCCATGCCAGCTTTGTTGATGGCTTTCACGCTGTCGCCGCCGCCGATGATGGTCTTTGCGCCATTCTTCTGCGTGGCATCCACAACAGCTTGCGCCACCGCGTTCGTGCCGACCGCAAAACGTTTGTCTTCAAAAATTCCCATCGGGCCGTTCCACAACACGGTTTTCGCGCTGCGGAGCACTTCGCCAAATTTCGCTGCCGTGGCCGGACCGATGTCCACGCCTTCTTCTGTGTCAGGGATGTTCGCGTCAGCGTTGGTGCGCGGGTTGGTCAGATCGAGAACAGGACGACCCTTCTTGTCGAGCTTGTCAGTCTTCACCGGCGTGACGCAGGTGTTGTCTGTCGGCAGGAGGAATTGCACCCCGCGCTTCTTCGCCTTTTCCAACGCGGCCAGCGCCACATCGGTCTTGTCCTTCTCAACCAGCGATTGGCCGACCTTGAAGCCTTGCGCGAGCTTGAACGTGTAAGCCATCGCACCGCCGATGAGGATGGTGTCCGCCTTTTCGAGCAGGCGATCAATGACCTTGATCTTGTCGGAAACTTTCGCGCCGCCGAGGATCACTACGAACGGGCGGGCCGGATTTTCCAGCTCATCGCCGAGGAACTTGAGTTCACGTTCCATCAGCAAACCCGCCGCCGCCTGGCCACCACGTTTGGTGACGATGCGCGCCACGCCCTCAGTTGAAGCATGCGCGCGATGCGCCGCGCCGAACGCGTCGTTCACATAGACATCCGCCACCTTGGCGAGTTTCTCGGCGAACGCCGGATCGTTGGCTTCCTCTTCGTTGTAGTAACGGACATTCTCCAGCAGCAACACGCCACCTGGCGGAAGTTCATTGGCGAGTTTCTCAACCTTCTCGCCGATGCAATCATCCGCGAAGTTCACTTTGCAGCCGAGCAATTCAGCCAGGCGCGCGGCTACAGGACGGAGCGACATGGTGGCTTCGCGTTTGCCCTTCGGGCGACCCAAGTGCGCAGCGAGGATGAGGCGTCCGCCTTTTTCGATCAGGAGACGGAGCGTCGGGAGGGTTTCCTTGATGCGCGTCTCGTCGGTGATGACCATCTGGCCATTTTTTTCTTCGAGCGGGACGTTGTAATCCACGCGCATGAAAACGCGTTTGCCGTGTACGTTGAGGTCGCGAACCGTGAGCTTTGCCATAAAGTTTTTCGGCTGGAAACCGTTCCCAAACCGAACGCGCAGGATAACGACCGCGCGCAACGAGTCAATGTTTTGCAGCCGCCAAAACTTGTCCTGCACGCATCGCAAATTGGCGCGGCCATGCCGCCGGACGCATGATTCATGGCCCGGAGCATCCACCCGCCCATCCCGTCAAACAGTCATGGCAACGGACGCAAAGACCGGCCCGCAAGCGCCGGCTTATACAAAAACTTTACAATTCGCTTACACCCTCATGGCAACACGCCGCCGCGTTCCGGCTAGTCCTTGGTCGTGAAAACAATTCCGTCACAACTTCACATTCAAATTACAAACCGGAGGTCCTCATGAAAAAAACACTGTCCCTGTCGTTGGCCGGATTGATTCTTCCGCTGCTGATCCACGCCGTCGAACCGTTGCCGCCCGCCGCCGCGAAGCCAAAACTCTCCGAGCCTCCGCCCGGCGAATTGTTGCTGCGCGAAATCCGCTACGACGGAAAACTCGGCGACAGCGAGGCGCGGTTCATCGTTGACGTGAGCGCCGAGGCCACTGGCAAGAACCCCGGTTCGATGGCGCTGTTCGAAGGCGACGTGGCTTTGTTGCCGGCAAAACTTCCGGAGCAGCTTGCAATCATCCGCGACGGCAACCGTTACACGTTGAATGCCGCCGGACCCGGCCGGTTCAATTTCAAACTCGAACTCGTCGCCAAAATCCAGCGCGTCGAGCCGTGGAATCAGATTTCATTCACAGGGCCGGTGGCAGCGATCGCCTCCATCACGGCGCAGGCGGCGGGCGCGGGCATGGAGGTGCAGTTGCAGAGTGGCACGCTTGTCGAGTCCGCACAGACCAACGGCGTCTCCCGTGTGCGCGGCTTGCTCGGCGCGGACCGCGCGGTATCGTTGCGCTGGCAGGGCAAGATCACCGAGGTCGCGCGCAAGGCGCTCATCACCGCGGACACGAGCGCGATTGCGCACGTCACACCCACGGTCATCAAATACACCACCGCCATCCGCTACGACATCATGCAGGGCAACGCGCCGCGGCTGACGCTCACGTTGCCCGCCGCACATGCGCTCACGCGGCTTGTGGGCGAACAAATCCGTGACTGGCAACTCAAGCCCGACGGTGACAAACAGGTTCTTACCATCGAATTCATCAAGCCGGTCGAGAGGCGCTACGAACTGACGCTGTTCTCCGAACAGGCCCTGGACAATTCCACCACACCGGTGGCATTGAATCCGCCGCAGCCCTCTGACATCGAGCGCGAGTCCGGTTCTTTCACCGTCAGCGCCGAGGACATGGTGGCGGAGACGGACGCGCTCGCCGGCCTGCGGCAGGTCAATGCCACCGGCGGCGCGCTTGCGGCTTATCGTTTCAACGCGCGCCCGTTCACGCTCGCGTTCCGGCTCAAACGCATCGAGCCTGTCATCAACGTCGGAGATCGCGTGACGGCGCGGCTTGAGGAAACACGCCTGCTGATTTCGCACAGTCTCACGCTCAACGTCGAAAAAGCCGGCATCTATGCTCTCGACCTCGCACCCCAGCCCGGCTTCGCCGTCGCGGAAGTCCGCGGCGACGGTGTGGAAGACTGGAAGATGAGCGACGGAAAACTGCGCGTGAACTTTTCATCGCGGGTTCTCGGTTCCCGCAAACTCGATGTTCAACTCGAGCAGCCTTTGAAGTCGTTCCCCGATCAAATCACCGTTGCCGTCCTGCGGGTGAACGGTGCCGCCAAGGAAACCGCGCAGGTCGGCGCCGCGTCCGCGCCCGGCATCCGCGTCAAGACCGGCGAACTGGTTTCATTGCGCGAGCAGCCGGTGAACAACCTGCCCGGGCGCACGGATGAATTGCTCGCGTTCAATGCCGAGTCGCCGGACTGGAAGCTCACGCTCGCTTGCGAACGCCTCGCGCCGCGCATCGTGGCGGATGTTTTTAATCTTGTCACCGTTGGCAACGGACTCGTGGGCGGCAGCGCCACGATCCGTTATGGCATCGTGAACCAGGGTGTGCAGGAATTTCGTGTGAAGGTTCCGGCACACTGCCGCAACGTGGAATTCACCGGCCCGGACATCCGCCGGCGCGAATTCAAGGACGGCGTGTGGACAATCGGGTTGCAGGACAAGGCCTGGGGTGGTTACACGCTTGTTGTCACTTACGATCATCAGTTCGACCCGAACTCAGCCGATGCGCGGGCGCACGGCGCAACGCTGCCGGTCGGCGGCATCCACGCGCTGGATGTCGAACGCGAGACCGGCTCGGTCGCCATCACGGCGGCGGCGAGCTTGAAGCTCAACGCGCGGACCGCCGGTGACTCGCTGCGCCGCGTGGACGAAAGTGAACTTTCCGCCGCCGACCGGGCGCTCATCACGCGCGCTGTCGTTCTCGCGTACCAATACGCGGGCGGCGGTTACGATCTCGCGGTGGACGTGCAGAGGCATGACGAACTGCCCGTGCTGGAAGCCGTGGCCGACCGCACGCAGATCACCTCCGTGCTGACCGAAGCGGGAGAGATGCTCACTCAGGCGTCGTTCATGGTGAAGAACAACGCGAAACAATTCCAACGCTTCGAACTGCCGGGCGGCGCGGACTTCTGGGGCTGTTACGTCAACGGCCAGCCCGCCAAACCCGAGCGCGACGGTGACTGGGTGCTGGTACCGTTGCCGCGCGACGCGAACCGCGACCAGGCGTTTGCCGTGGACATCGTGTATGCGCAGACGAACGGAGCGGCGCGTGCTCGGTCATCGGGCACGCTAACGTTGAGCGCCCCGCGCACGGACGTGCCCAACACGTATGCCGAATGGCAGCTTTACGCACCGGCCACGAAACGGCTCTCCGATTTCGGCGGAAGCATGATGATCGCGGAAGGGACGACCTATGGCCTGCTCGATGCGTGGGAAAAATTCCTGGCGTTCTACGTGCAGGTGTTGCGCGAGGCGGGCATGGCCATCGTGGTGATCGGTGGACTGACGTTTCTTGTGATTGCACTCGTTGTTTCTGCGGCCAAACGCGGCGTGAACGGTGTGATGACGTTGCTGGTTGTGGTGGCAATTCTGGCGATTCTCTCGGCGATGTTGCTGCCCGCCCTGAGCAAGGCAAAGGCGCGGGCCCAGCGGATCAACAGTGTCAACAACCTGAAACAGATCGGCCTCGCAGCACGCCAGTGGAGCATGGACAACGGAGATCGTTTCCCCGCGACTTTCGAGGAGATGATCAATGAATTGAACACGGACAAAGTCACCTACGATCCGGATTCGGGGAAGCGATACACTTATCTGGGCGCTTATGTCACCGAAACCGAACCCGAGATGGTGCTGGCTTACTCGCCCATTGTGAACGGACAGTGCAACGTCCTGTTCGCTGACGGCAGCGTTTCGAGCATGAGCGATTCAAAATTTGCCGAACTTGCGCAACAGGGCAAAATCAGGACTTCGCAGCCAGACTCCCGTGAACTCGCCGTCAGGCGCAGCCAGCTTCCAGCCGCTGCCGCCACACCGGTTGTGATTTCCGGTTCGACCACGGCGGATGCGCCGTTGCCCGCGAAACTCGTCAAGGGTTTGCGCAGCATCCGTATCGAAATCCCGCGCGAGGGAAAT
>CAZFNB010000222.1:0-5089 GCA_964520235.1 uncultured Bifidobacterium sp.
AACGCGGAGATCACCGTCAAGGCGCTGACGTTCGCATTGCGGGGCAAAATCCAAAAACTCAAATCAGAAGCGTGTGACGCAACGGCCACGCCGATCATGGGAGTCCAAACCATTCCACCGATGGAAGCTGAAACCACCTCAAAACCCGGTTAATCAGCAAAATCCATTTCTCTCAAGCCCCTCAATTTCAAAGCCAGATTGAACTTTTTGCCCGCAAGAAGGTTCGCTGCCTGATCGTTCTGCTGGATTTCCCTCTGGAATTATCACGTCGCTAGGGCATATTCCGGCCCGTTCATGGAATTCATTCGCGACATCTACAAAACCCGGCTGGCGGCGCGCAAGCCCGTCATCTCGTTGGAATTCTTTCCACCAAAGACAGACGAAGGTGACAAAGCGCTTCTCGAAAAACACATCCCGGCGCTCATGCGGGCACGGCCGGATTTTTGTTCTGTCACTTACGGTGCGGGTGGCAGCACACGGGAAAAGACGTTGATGATCGTGGATCGCATCCAGCGGGAACACAAACTCACGGCGCTGGCGCATCTGACCTGCGTGAATCACACCCGTGAACAGGTCGGTGAATTGCTCGAAAAGATCAAAGCCACCGGCTGCAAGAACATCCTCGCGTTGCGCGGCGACCCGCCCGGTGGCGGTGAATTCAAACCCACGCCCGGCGGCTTCGAGTATTCATCCCAGCTGGTGAAATTCATCCGTGAGCGCAACGGCTTCAGCATCGGCGTGGCTGGATTTCCAGAGGGGCACATCGCCTGTAAAGAAGGCCGGCAGGTGGACTGGCACCGTCTCAAGGACAAGATCGAGGCAGGCGCGGATTTCGTCATCACGCAACTGTTCTTCGACAACGCAGATTATTTTGCGTTTCGCGATCATCTCGCCGGCAAGCTGGGCGTGAAGGTTCCCCTTGTGCCGGGCGTCATTTCCATTTTGAGCGCGCCTGGCATTCAAAAATTCGCGCAAGTTTGCGGTGCAAAAATTCCACCTCCGCTTGGTGCGCGACTCGATGCCATCGGCAATGACGACGCGGCGGCAGCGGAATTCGGAATCGAATACGCGACAAGGCAGTGTGAGGAATTGTTGAAGGCTGGTGCGCCCGGTTTGCATTTCTACACGCTCAACAAAGCCGCCTCCACGGTGCGGGTGGTGCAAAATCTTGGGCTTGCTTGAAGCGTCTGTATTTCCGTACCGCTTTCGTTTTTACATGAAGATGTATGTAGGTTCGTTGCCAGGTGCGTGCGAATATCCTGCACAATTGCATGAGCCGCCTTTCACGTCTTGCCAGTCTCTTTTGTCTTTTTCCCTTGGTTGCAAAGTGTGGTGCGGGTCAGGTGATTGAGACCGATGTGGTCGTTTACGGGGGGACTTCGGGTGGTGTTGCGGCAGCCGTTGCGGCGGCCCGTCACGGCAAATCCGTCGCGTTCCTCTCGCTCAACAAGCACGTAGGGGGCATGACAGCCAGCGGGCTTGGTGTCACGGACATCGGACCCGGCAATGACACCAGTTACGTCGGCGGCATATCGCGCGAATTCTACAAGCGTGTCGGTGCCGCTTATGGCTCCACAAATCTCGTCATCTGGTTCGAGCCACATGTTGCAGAAAATGTCTTCTTTCAGATGCTCGCTGATGCTGGAGTGGGCGTTTATTCCAACCGTCTTCTTGCTTCAGTCACAATGACAAATACTCGCATCAACCAAATCCTGATGGAGGACGGCTCCGTCTTCCGGGCAAAACAATTCATTGATACGACTTACGAAGGAGATTTGATGGCGGCGGCAGGTGTGACGTTTACGTGGGGACGTGAAGGAACGGGTGTTTACAACGAGTCTCTTGCGGGCATCCGGCCCCTCGGCGGCACTTACAATTACGATCCGTATGTTGTGCATGGGAATCCAGCCAGTGGACTCCTGCCATTGGTACAGACAAATTCAGGTGGCTCAGTGGGTCAGGGCGATCTGCGTCTTCAAGCCTACAACTACCGTCTGTGCCTTACCCAGAATGCGACCAATAAGATTGCGATCACAGCACCGACAAATTATTCCGCAGCGAATTATGAGCTTGTCCGTCGTTACGTCACCAATCGTCTTGCCATGGACGGTTCGGTTTCACTCGGTTCGCTGGTCCACATCCAGCAAATCATTCCGAACGGAAAGACTGACATCAACGCGAACGGAGAACTGTCCACGGACTGGGTTGGCTACAACTACAATTGGGCCACAAACACCCACGCCGGGCGCGAGCAGATTCGCGCCGCGCATGAAAATTACATCCGTGGTCTGCTCTATTTCTACCAAACCAGCCCGAACATTCCTGCAAATCTGAACAAAGAGGCGCAATCCTGGGGACTCGCTGCCGATGAGTTCGCCGACAACGGCGGGTGGCCCTGGCAAATCTACGTCCGTGAGGCGCGGCGGATGGTGAGCGATTACGTGATGACGCAATCCAACTGCGAAGCGCGCGTCACCGCGCCGGACGGAATCTGTCTCGCACGCTACAACATTGATTCACACGGCGTCCAACGCCTCGCATCCGGGAGTTTCTCGCGTTGGGAAGGCAGCATCGGCGGCACGCCTCCTTATCCCTATCCTGTCAGCTACCGTTCGATTGTGCCGCGCAGCAACGAATGCCAGAACGTTTTTTCCACGTTCGCGCTGTCTGCCAGCCATGTCGCATTTGCATCATGCCGGATGGAGCCGGTGTTCATGATGTCCAGTCACGCAGCGGGCGTTGCGGCGGCGATCGCGATTGATGACAACGTGCCTTCCCAACAGGTCAATTACGCAAAACTATCTGCGTTGTTGCGCGCAGATGGACAATTGTTGAACTGGGCTGCGGCGACGAGTTTGACGAACGGGATCATTTTGGATCAAGGCGGCGCGGGCGTCACGAGCTCGAGCGGTTGGTCGGCGGGAGCAAACGCAGGCGGCTGGAACGGAGATTACTGGCACGACGGCTCGACCGGCAAAGGCACGAAGTGGGTGAACTACGCCCCGTCGCTGCCGACGAACGGCACGTATGAAGTTTATCTCTGGTGGGTGGAGGCGTCGAACCGGGCGACGAACACGCCTGTGGACGTGATTCACGCGGCGGGAACGAATCGCGTGCTCGTGAACCAGAAAGTCGCGAGCGGCGGCTGGTTCAAGATCATGACGACGAATTTCAATGCTGGCACGAGTGGTCAAGTCATCATCCGCAATGACAACACTGCGGCAGGGACATTTTGCATCGCCGACGGGGTGCGCTTCCTCGGCATCGGCAGCGCTGCGCCGGTGGTGGCGCCGGTGATCGAACTGGCTGCGAGTGACGCGGCAGGGGAGGAATTCACCACGAACCAGGCGCGTTTTGTGTTCGTGCGCAGCGGCGACACGAATTCTTCGCTCACGATCAACTACACAGTCGGCGGCACGGCCGCTCCGGGTCTGGATTATATGACCTTGTCCGGCAGCGTGGTGCTCGCGGCAGGCGCGACAGCCACAAATGTTTTCGTGACGCCGATTCATGATGCGTTTAGCGAAGGCGACGAGACGGTGACGATTTCACTTTCAGGTTCGGCAAGTTACAATCGCACGGCATTGACAAACGCGAGCGTGGTAATCATTGATCGTCCGATCGATGCCTGGCGCAAAGCAAACTTCACATCAACTGAACTCACAAATGTTGTCGTCAGCAGCGATCTGTCTGATCCAGATCAGGATGGTCTGGCAAACTTGATGGAGTATGCGCTGGGGAAAGCTCCCAAGGTTGCCGATGCTGCCCCCTTTTCCGCACGCATCGAGAACGGTTACCTCACATTGACTTACACCCGGTCAAGAGCAGCCACCGATGTTTTGCTCGTCCTCGAGAAATCCTCCGACCTGCTGGTTTGGCAATCATCGCCCGGATTGTTCGTACAACTCGACAACGCGGATGAGATTGCGTTGGAACGCATCACGGTGCGCTTGTCATCGCTTGCCGGCGCTGACACGGCGGCATATGTCCGGTTCAAAGTGATGCGCCTCTGACAGGTTTGGTTTTCATCGCCAAAAGCTTTGTTTGCCTCTTTTCAAGCAGTCGTGGAATCCCGCATAATCTCCACATGAAAAAATTTTTCATGACATTGATGTTGTTTGGTGTTGTTGCCTCCGGCTTTGGTGCGGAAACAACGGAACTGGACGAGCGCATCCGCAAACTGACCGCCAAGTTTGAAGCCATGCAGGACAAGCCCGACAAAAAGATTCCTGCTGCCGACTTGCGAAAGGCGCAAGGCATCATCCTGCTTGACCGCACGAAGGCCGGATTCATTTTTGCGTTTGAAGGCGGCGGCGGCCTTGCCATGGTGCGCGACCCGAAGTCTCAGAAATGGAGCGCGCCCGCTTTTCTGAATGCGAACGAGGCAAGTCTTGGTTTTCAAGTCGGCGGCCAGCAATCGTTCATCGTCATCCTGTTGATGAACACCAACGCCACACGCGTATTGACACATGGCGACATTGAATTGGGTGGTGAGGCACGCGGCACAGCGGGCAACTCCTCGACGGGCGCTGAAGGCAAAACCGGCTCTCAACCTGATATTCGCATCTACGATGATCGCCAGGGACTTTACGGCGGTGCAGCGTTGAAGGGCGGCGCGTTGTCTGCCAACGACGACGCGAACAACACGTATTACAAGGAATACGCGCCGCTCGAAGATATTTTGTTCAAACGAAAGTTCAAACCATCCGAGCCTGCGGCAAAGCTTGCCGAAACGATACAGCAGCACTCAAAGTAATCGCGCCTGTGCGGGCGCATGGGAACAATGAATCGTCCTGCCCATTCGCTGATCAAGGTTCTGCCGGTGATGACCGGGATCGTTGGTTTGACTCTTTTTGTCGCATGGTGGTTCTCTCCTGCTCCGTCACTTTCACTCCGCGTTCCCGGTGACGACGCATCCCCAGCCGGCGAATCTGGTAATGAGAATCCTGTCCTCGCGGGTAGGGTGACCTCAGGCACAGCCAAAGCAGCAGAATGTTTGGGAAGCTGGCCGCAGTTTCGTGGGCCGAATCGTGACGGCATCGCGATGGATGCGATAAAACTTTCCCACGATTGGAAAACCAACCCGCCG
>CAZFNB010000223.1:0-5087 GCA_964520235.1 uncultured Bifidobacterium sp.
GCCCCGAAAAGTCCTTGATGTAAACGCGCGCGCCTGCCGGAACAGATGTCCCGTCCGGCCGGGTGAACGGTCGTCGCGCCACAAACGAAAAATTTGTGACAGTCTGTCCGACTTGATAAAGAGCATGCGCGCGGAATTCTCCGGCGAACATGATCGCAAACGCGAACAGAAGCGGGCTGAGGCAGTTCTTGATGGTTCGAGTGAGGTGTGTGTGTTTCATTTTTGTTTTCATTTGGTTAAAAGGCAAGCGACCACGCGGCCTGCGCCGAAATCCACGTGCGGTCGCGGTAAAGATTGGTGAACGGGCGTGTGCCGGTTTCGACGGGCTGGTAGTCGGCAAAGACCGGCGCGACGGAAACGCTCAAGGAGGAATGCCCGCCCGCGTAGCGCAGCCCGAGTCCGGCCTGCCACGTTTGAAGCCCGGGCGCAGCGGTTGAGATAAGCAGTGAATTTTCAATCTCGCCGGTGTCGCGATAGTAATGCCCCGAGGCGTTCACGAACCAGTGCGGTGCGATTTCCACTTCAAGCGTCGTGCCTGCGAACCACGCCCGCAGTGTCGGGGCTTCGCGTGTGTAACCGCCGGTGGTGCGCCAAACCCAGCGTTCGCCGAGCGCCACGTTGATCGAGCCGCGATATGAGAAGCGCGGGTCACGATCCGTGGTGAAGGTGAGTTGGAACTCGTTTAACGTCCGCACGCGGGGCGTCAGGATGTTCTCGAACTTCAATGCAGGCGCGAGCGTTTGAAGGATGCGGTTTCCATGGACGGCCTCGTCGAGCGCAGAATCGAATTCGTAGCCGGGGGCGATTTCGTTCTCTGCGTATGAGAACGTGGCTTCGGCAAATCCTGTCGTAGGTTGATATTCCCAGCGCAGGCCCGTGGAAAAGTTGTAGCCCTTCGGGTCGGGCGCTTCATAGCCGGGCACGAACGCGAACTGTTGCTTGTAGTAATTTGCCAGCCAGAGCGAACGAAAATCCGTGTAGCCGACGTAACCTTCCGCAGCGGCGGAAAGAACCAGTTCATCACCCAGCCGTTGCCGTATCGCCAACTGGCCGCCATCGTAATCCTCCTCGATTCGTTCGCTGAAGCCGAGGAAATCGAAAAGCTGAAAAGGGTCGTAATCTGCGCCGAGGGTGTTGTGAGTGTAAGTGACGCTCCATTCCGTGTCGTTCCGCGTTTGCCCGTAGCCGATGGTGGTTGTGGTGAGTTGAATGTCCGTGGCGAGCATTGTTTCAAACGCGACTTCTGTTTTATGCGTGACGGGCGGCCCGGTGGCGCGTTGAATCGCGCCCGCTGCATCACCCGACACATTTTTGGGCGGCGCGGGCGGTTTTATGGCATCAATGATCTCGCGTATTTTTTTTGTCCCCTCGAAGCCTGTGCTCCTGTAGAGCAGACGGAACTCCACCTTGTCTTTTGTGGCGCGCGAGCCGTCCATGATGGCGATAAACGGCGTGCCAATACCGCCGAGTTTTTCCAGCAACGCTGCATCGAAGTCGTTCAACACGAGTTCCGCGCCGGTTTCGCGGATGTATTTCTCCGTAAGTTTTGGATTGTCCCTCTCGATGTTGATGGAGACGACACGCACCGGAAGGCCGGCGGGGTTTCCTTTTTTGTCCGCATAATACTTTTGAATGCCTTGTTCGAGTTCAACCGAAGCGCGGCGACATGGCGCGCACCAGTAGGCGAAAAAATCGAGAACGACGATTTCACCTGCAAAGTTCGTGAGGCCGACGTGTTCGTTCGATTCCCATTTCGGCAGCGCGAAGTCCGGCATGGCGGTGTTCTCCGCGCGCAATTTCATCATCGCTCCGCCGAGCGACATGACGAGCATGGGGATGAACGCGGGTCGCAATACGATGCGTCTCCAACCGGATGCGAAGCGGTGGCCGGGCGCATCGCGCAGTCTGTGAATGGGAACGTTGAACCGGCAGGAATTCCGCAGATTGCGGAATGTGATGGTGAGTTTGAATGGCTTGTTCATGATCGGGAGGTCAGTCAACGACACGAGGTGCAGCCGGAATTCTGCGCCGCCGCGGCCCCGGCGAGACCCGGCGCGAGTTGCGGCATCAACCGCGAGGAGTTGTATTGGAACGCGGCTGTGTCCGAGAATGTCATGTTCGGTCTGGCGACCAGCCGTTGCCGGCGCGTGGCGGGGGAGGAACATCCCGCCAGCGCCAGCGTGAGGATTCCGGCGCAAACCAGCATCGCCGTGAATCGAATCCCTGGCTTCACCGCCAAAATGATCTTTCGCGTCATGCAGCAACGTCGCGGTCGCCGCGGTATTCCTTACAGACGGAATTGCAGGCGGAAGATTGTAAGGATGCTTGTGGCTGCCCGACGAACGCACGTATGCAACTGACCATTCAACCAGCCCGGAGTCCATCCGTTCAACCAACCGTGCCGCAAACACTCATCGGCATCACCAATCACGGCGTCACTGTCTGGAGCAATGATCCGAATGAATTGCGCGTCGCTCTGGCCGAATTCAACCCGTTGCCGTTTGCGGATGATTCGTCGGACTCTCGCGGAATTCCCGAATCGGCCCTGCACGATTGATGATCTGAAATCTCCGACACCAAATCTGTTTCCATGAACAAAGCCCGTCATCTCGAAAAACTTCAACATTTCAAAGCTTGGAATCCCTCATCCGCCCAGCTTGCCGGGGCGCTGAAGCGCGATTATGAAGATGCTGACACGCTTTCGCGCCGCGAACACGTTGTGACGTGGGTTTGCGCGCTGATCGCCGCAGTCATCATGATTGAGACGCTGTTTTTCAAATTCACCGCCGCGCCCGAGTCGGTTTACATCTTCAAGAAAATGGGCACTGAACCGTGGATGCGCTGGGTGCAAGGCATCTGGGAATTGCTGGCGTCCATCGGACTGCTCTGGCCGCGATTGAAATGGGCGGGCGGCGTGCTTACGACGGGAGCGATGGCGGCGGCGATTTTGAGTCACATGACGTGGCTGGGGTATTCCGTGCAGGGAGATCGCGGGCTGCTTTTTTGCATGGCGCTTGTGACGTTTTCGTGTGGAGTGACGGTGTTGTGGATACATCGCCATCACATTCCCGGCTATGTTCCGTCTGCTCCGCACTGAATCGGAGGAATGTGTAAGGTTTGTCCGGTCGCTGCGACCAACAGGCGTATGAAGAAATTTTTCCTTTGCGTGGCGGCATTGATTCTCGTCCTGCCTGTTTTTGCCGCGGATAAAACGTTGTTGAACCTCGACAAGTCCGGGCTGGCGATTCAGGGCCATGATCCTGTGGCCTTTTTCACCGAGGGCAAACCGGTGAAGGGCAGGGCGGAGTTTGTGCGGCTTCATGGCGGGGCGACGTATCAATTTGCGTCCAGGGAAAATCTCGAATTGTTCCGCAAAGATCCTGCTAAATACGCGCCTGCCTTTGGCGGTTACTGCGCGTTCGGCGTATCAAAGAACAAGCTGGTCGAGATTGATGTCGAGGCATTTCAGATCGTGGACGGACGGTTGCTGCTTCAATACAGCAAGGGCGTGCGCGACGATTTCAACAAGGACACCAAGGGGAACCTTGCCAAGGCGGACGGCAACTGGCCCGGGCTTCTCGAGAAGAAGGGAAAATGAGAACACATCCTGAAACCTGCGGCTGTGGTCTTGCCGTGCCTCAGAATGAGGTTGTTTCCACACCTCTCATTCTCGTGAGCTGGGTGTTGCGGCTTGTGGCGTCGGGAATACTCTTGCAGACGCTTTACTTCAAGTTTAGTGGCGCGGAGGAATCGGTTTATATTTTCACCAGGGTCGGAATCGAACCGTGGGGACGATACGCCACGGGCGCGGTGGAACTCATTGCCGCGATCTTGTTGCTCGTGCCGGTGACGAAGTCGGCGGGTGCGTTGCTGGCCATAGGCCTGATGCTCGGTGCGGTCGGGAGTCATCTCACAACACTTGGCATCGTGGTCAAAAACGACGGCGGGTTGCTGTTTGCACTGGCCATTACGGTGCTTGTGTGCTCGGTGGGTGTTGCCTACATTCACCGGCGTCAAATCCCGGTTGTTGGAAACATGCTGTAACCATTTACAAAACATGAAATCCATTTCCCCCGAATCGCACGAACTCGTCCGCGCCGTCCTCGAATCACTTGCCCAAGGCGAGGCGCTGCTCGGCGCGATGAGTGATGAAACTTACACACGCAAGCTGCCTGTCGCGTTCAATGCTTCCGTCGGCGGGCACTACCGCCACTGCCTCGACCATTTTCGGAGTCTGCTCGAAGCGGCTGCGTCCGGTGACTTGAATTACGATCATCGCAAACGCGGAACTCTGATTGAGAATGACCGTTACGCCGCGCTGAATGCCACGCGTGAGTTGCGCGAAGCCTACGAGCAATTTTCCTCCGACTGGATCGGCCGTCCGCTCTCCGTGACGTGCAAGACCAGTTACGCGACGAGTGGTTCGCAGATGTCGCCTTCCACCGTCGGGCGTGAAATCATGTATGCCGTTGCGCATGCGGTGCATCATTATGCGCTCATCGGTATCATGGCTGGATTGATGGGTGTGCCGTTGCCCGCTGGATTCGGTGTCGCACCAAGCACCATAAAGCATCAACAGGAAGCCGAAAAGGCCGTCGCGTAATTCTTCGATCGAATGACCGAGGCGCTGCCACTCTCGCCACAAGCCATCGCCGAATGGGTGCCGTTCGCGAAGGCGGCGGGATTTTTTCTCGCCACGTTCGTGCTTGAAGACGTCGCCGCCGTCGGTGCCGGATTGCTGCTGGCAACGGGCCAGATCTCCTGGCCTGCCGCGTTTCTTGCCTGCTTTCTTGGCATCTGGATGGGCGATGCCGGGCTTTACGCGCTTGCACGCTGGGCGGGGCGCGGATGGTTTGAACGCTCGTCGCTGAAGAGGTTTTCCAGAAAGGTCGCCGAGTGTGAGCGCTGGTTTGATGAACGCGGCACCGTCATTTTGATCTTCAGCCGTGTCGTGCCCGGTGCCCGGCTGCCGACGTACCTTGCGGCGGGTTTTCTTCGCTGGCCGCTGCCGCGATTCCTTCTTGTGACAGGCTTGGCGTCATGCGTCTGGACCCTGGCGATTCTGTCTCTGGCGCAGATGTTCGGCC
>CAZFNB010000224.1:0-5068 GCA_964520235.1 uncultured Bifidobacterium sp.
GTCCGTTCTGTGTCGCAGCCGCGCCCCAGGTGGAAGCCGGCATCGTGGATTGGTATGAGGCACGAGGCGGCAACCCGTATGGCGTGCCCGTGCTGCACATCGCCGTGAATCAAGAACCAAGCACATCGTATCAGACCGCCACGGATAATTTCATCAACCAGCAGGGGTTTGGAATCGTCATGAATGATTACGCCACCAGCGGTTCGCCCGCGGTACGGTTTCAGTTCCAGAACGGCGGCCAGCCGATTTTTGCCGTCATCAACGGCGTCACCAATTCTCCAACTCATCAACCCTGGCAGGTGCTCGTGAATCATCTGGGCTACGGTGACACGGACTTCAACCAGGAGTTGGCTGCATTCCGAGCCGTCATTGACACCGTTCAACCATCCGTGCCACGCCCCACGCTGTCCGCACCGCGGCGTATCGGCCTGGACTTTGAGTTCACAATGAATACTCAGACAGGCCGGACATATCGCGTACAAGCATCCACCAACCTCGTCAACTGGACGACGATCCGCACAATCACCGGATCAGCCAACCCCATCGCTTTCCGCGACACCAACGCTCCTCCAACCCGCAGGTTCTATCGTGCAGTGACGCCATGAGTCCTTACCGCTGCTGTGTCACCGCGATATTTCGTGGCTGCCGCGAAATATCGCGACCACGAAATCCGATGGCGGTTTGTAAAAAGCCCGGCTCAAAACTTTTTAACACGATTTTTGCCTGATTTTTCGAGTCTTTTGCAAGGTTGGCATCTGGCTGCGCCCTTCGTGGCACGAGCGCTGCAAAAGTGATCGGCGTATGAACCAAACCAATTCTACAGACGTGAACGCCATAGCAGCGAACTGGGTGGAAACCCATGGCGATTACCTTTTCAACTTCGCTGTCGGCCAGGTGCGCGACACGAATATCGCCGAGGATCTTGTCCAAGAGACCTTCCTCGCCGCGCTCAAATCACAGGACAATTTTTCGGGGCGCTGCTCCGAGCGCACCTGGCTGGTGAGCATCTTGCGCCACAAGCTTTACGATTACCTTCGCAAGACCTGCCGCGAACGCGCCGTGCGCGTTGATCCCCTGCCCGCCCATGATGACAGCGAAGCATTTGATGAATCCATGCTGTGGATTCACGAAATGGCAGCGGAAGCAACATCGCCCAGCCGCCGGCTTGAACTGGCCGAATTCCGCGAACAACTGGAGCGTGCGATGGGCAAACTTCCGCCGCGCATCGCGCAAGTCTTCCAGATGTATTCCATTGAGGAGCGACCCAATCACGAAGTCTGTGAGCGGCTCAATATTTCCGAAAGCAACCTGTGGGTGATGCTGCATCGCGCACGCAAACAATTGCGCTCCGAACTCGATTCATGGTGGCAGGCCGAGCCAGCAGCAAAGAATCTTTGAAACAAGCACAACCCTGACGCTCACATGTTGAAAATTTCCAAAGACAGGAAAGAAGGACAATCCATCACACTTCGACTCGAAGGGAGAGTCGTCGGCCCGTGGGTCGGCGAGTTACGACAGGTTTGTGATCATCTGCTCGTGGATGACACCACGCTTTCACTTGATCTCACCGACGTTTCGTTTGCGGATGAACCTGGGCTGGCCACTCTGGCCAGTCTAAGACGACGCGGCGTGAAACTCCTTCACCCCTCGCCTTTCGTTTCCGAGCAATTGAAAGCAGTCAACTTGGAAGCAGCCAAGAGCTGATCACGCAACGTCGCCGGCATCTGCTGTCAATTCTTCGCAGCGGGTCTTGAGTCCGTTCGCTTCCATGGCAAGGTAACGTTCGTTCACACGATGAGTGAGCCGCGCGAGCAACGGCCCCAGCAATCCCTCGTAATGAATGGACAAAGTGACGCGTGCTCCCGCTGAAATCCTCTCAGCCGAATGACGTGCTGTCACGCGCACACCCGGCACCTTGCTGACTGAAACAAAATGGCTGTCCGGCACAGCCTCGATCACGCGCCAGAAGGCCGGCGGCAATTTCGGCTGATGAATCCGCAGCCGGCTGCCAACCCTTAGCGGCCCGGGCGTAAGCCGCTTGATACGCGTCACACTTGGCGTCCATTCGGGCCAGCGCTCCACGTCGGCCATCACCGACCAGACGATCCGGGGCGACGCGCGGATTTCGACAGTGATGCTGTAGAAGGTCTGTGCCATTACACGAATTCAAGCAGCGCCTTCCAGATCCTTTTGCAGCCTCTCGACCTCGCGGAGCAGTTTGGAGAATTTTTTGCCGAATGGCGTGAGCCGATATTCGACACGGGGCGGAATCTCCGGAAACACCACGCGCTCGAAAATACCTGCGCGCTGAAAGTGCTTCAGGCGGTCATTCAACACCTTTGCGCTGATCCCTTTGACGTGACGCTCCAACGCTCCGGGCCGACGCACGCCGCTGCTCACCGCGCGCAACACGCTGATCGTCCAGCGGCATCCGATCACGTCTTCCAGCAACATCTCCACGCGCCCGGAGTTGAGTTTGGGCATCATTTTCAAAAATTTTTTATCGCTTGCTGTCATAAATTTACACCGATTTGTGGGTATCACACCCTTTTGTGCCCTCTTTCGCGCTTTCCATTTTCGCGCAAGCTTGCCCCCACGTTGGAAACGCAAATGAACGACACAACGATAACAACAAACACGAAAAACAAAATGAAACTCGCAATCATCATCCTGTCCGATCCAAAGAACGGCGAAGAAGCGCTGGGCTGCGCCTTCAACGCCCTCGCCCTCGCCGCCGAGGCACAAAGCAACGGCGACGAAGTGAATGTGGTGTTCGTCGGCGCCGGCACACGCTGGCCGGCGGAACTTTCGAAGCTCTCGCATCCGGCGAACGGTCTCTACAACGCCGTGCGCCCGAGCATCACGGGCGCGTCGTGCGGTTGCGCGGCGGTGTTCGGCGCGACGAAGGAAGTCGCTGCGTGCGGCCTGCCGGAAATCAGGGACCACGCGTTGCCCGGCACGCCCGGCCTCGCAAGCCTACGCCGCTACCTCGCGGAAGGCTGGCAGACGCTGGTGTTTTGAAATTCTGTGGCGGCGGGCATCCGTGCTAGCCGTAGAGGGCGGCATCTTGCCGCCCGGAACGACGCCCGAATGGACGGGGCGCAAAATACTTTCACTGCACCCGACCATCCGGCAATCTTCCGCCGGGCTGGAAGCCCGGCTCTACGGCAGCCAGGATGGCTGCCGCTACCTATCCATCAACCATCAACTCTCAACCCTCAACCGACCCATGGCCGGAAAATTCCTCGAACTCACATTCACGCCGAGCGTCCTCGCCGCGCAGCAGAAGTATTTTGGCCGCGCGCAAAACCTCCCGCCGCAGCCGGAACACGACGCGCTCACGGATGACGAAATCCAGTTCATCCAGTCACGCGACAGCTTCTACATGGCGACAGTGACGGAAACTGGCTGGCCCTACCTGCAACATCGCGGCGGCAAGCCGGGCTTCCTGCGCGTCGTCAATCCGACGCAACTCGCGTTCGCCGATTACAAGGGCAATCGCCAGATGCTTTCGACCGGCAATCTCGCCGCTAATGATCGGGTCTGTCTCTTTCTCATGGACTACCCGCAACGCACGCGCCTGAAGATTCTCGGCCGGGCACGCGTCGAAGACGCGCGCCAGCATCCCGAACTGGTCGCGCAACTCGCTGAACCTGAAGTTCAGAAAATTGGGGAGCGGTTGTTCTTTATTGATGTTGTTTCCTTCGATTGGAACTGTCCGAAATACATCACGCCGCGCTACACTGCCGTCGAAGTCGAGGAAGCCGTCGCGCCCTTGCGCGCGCGCATCGCCGAACTGGAAGCGCAATTAAAAGGCGGTGCTTGAGCGGTGGTGGTTTTCGCGCTGCGAAAACCCCGCCCGCGCAATAGCGGGCGGAACGAATCACCCGAAACCGTCGCCCCCTGGAAAGCTGTTGCGCCGCTGCACGCGGCACTACGGCTCGCAGCGCGAGCCGTTCCACCGGCAAGGGCTACACGACCTTGCCCGGGCGCTTGATGCCGAGTTTTTGCATCCGGCTGCGCAACGTGCTGGGGTTCAACTTCAAGATGCTCGCCGCACCGCGCCCGCCTTCAATCATCCAGTTCGTCTGGTTCAGCACGGATTCGATGTGACGGCGTTCGACATCTTCAAGCGCACCGCCTTCGTTGTTCGTAGCAGCCGAGGTAACGAGGCTCTGATCAATTTCGGATTTCGGATTTCGGATTTCGGATTTGGAAGTTTGAGCCTCCTCACGTCGGCTGCTACCAGGCAAAGCCACCGGCGCGCGCAGTTCTTCCGCGAGCACCAGTGTTTCACCGGGCGACAAAATCACCGCACGCTCGATCACGTTCTGCAATTCACGGATGTTCCCAGGCCAGGGATACGCGAGCAGCCGCTTCATGACGTCGTCACTGATGCCGGCCATCTGACGGCCCATCTTGCGGGCGAACTTTTGTGCAAAGAACATCGCCAGGAGCGAGATGTCGCTGGCGCGTTCGCGCAACGGCGGCACGCGGAGCGGCACGACGTTGAGCCGGTAATAAAGATCGGCGCGGAATTTTCCCTCGCGCACCATCTCCTGTAAATCGCGATTGGTCGCAGCCACGACGCGCACATCCACCTTGATCGTCTTGCTGCTGCCGATTGGTTCGAATTCCTGCTCCTGCAACACGCGCAGCAGTTTCACCTGCGTGTCCATCGGCAGTTCGCCGACTTCATCGAGAAAGAGCGTGCCCCCGTCGGCCAGCTTGAAGCGGCCATCGCGGTTTTGCAGAGCGCCGGTAAATGCCCCGCGCACGTGACCGAACAACTCACTCTCGACCAGTCCCGCGCTGATCGCGCCGCAATTAACTTTCACCAGCGGGCGCTCCCGGCGCGGACTGCGGTCATGGATGGCGCGCGCGATGAGTTCCTTGCCCGTGCCCGATTCGCCGAGGATGAGCACAGTGGAATCCGCCGCCGCAACCTGCTCAACCATCTTCAGCGTCTCGCGCAAGCAAGGGTCATTGCCGACGATCTCGCTGAAATTGTGGTCGCCGCGAATTTCCTCCTGCAAATAGGTGTTCTCCGCCTGAAGCCGGTTCTTCA
>CAZFNB010000225.1:0-5032 GCA_964520235.1 uncultured Bifidobacterium sp.
TCGTTAGGCCACATGACACGCGGAGAGATTTAGCGAGTTGGTTTCGTTGCGACGGTTCAGCGAGTTCGAGTTTGCAGACTGATTGCGTTGGGAGTATTTGAGCGTCGCACGCTGGCGCGAGTTCGAGTGGGCCAGCCGATTTGTGAGTTTGTGGTTTTTGGCTATCAGGATTTACGATGTTTGTTTTCCAAATGATACCTTTGTGGCCTAACCAGGCGCTGCAGCGAACCCGGCATGACGTCGTGGTTGGCAATCATTGCGTCCCGTGCGCCGGGTCGCTGAGCTTGGGTCGTTAGGCCACTGCGTCATGACAGCCCCAGTTATCAAAAGTTGTGTGCTCATTGAGAGTCCAGCGTCCGAGAGTGACGTGCACTTTCGTGCATTCGTCACCGAGTTGTTGGCGAGTATTTACCGGCACACGGATTCATTGGAGTTCAGCGTTGGTCGTCGCGTCTGGTGGCGCGATGCTCAGTTTCGCGAGTTCATTTGCATCGCCGGAAGCGTCAGTTGCCAGTTGATATTGCAGGCGAGTCGTCCGCCGGGCATTTCGCGAGCTATCATCGTGTATGGACGTTCGCAGACTGGCAGTTTGGTATCCCACGAGATACGTTCTGCCGTGGAGACAGGATTTGATCCAGATGAGTTACAAGTGGCCTAACCATGCGCTGCAGCGAACCCGGCGGGAGCGTCGCGGTTGCAATTGTTGCGTCCCGTGCGCCGGGTCGCTGAGCTTGGGTCGTTAGCCTTTCAACCGAGATGCGTGTGCATCAGCGGGTTGCAATTGGTTCTGTCCGGCATTGCCAGCAGTTTTGTCAGCATTTTGACAAGGCTGACAGTACACCGCCAGTAGTGCGGTACAAGGCTTCCAGTAAGCCCTAACTTGGCCGGGATCATTTGCCTTAGCCTCATAACAGAGAAGGCATGTTATGAAGCAGCAGTTCAAACTCTATCGGCGTAGCAACGGAAAATTCTACGCGGAAAATACCACCACCGGAAAACAATCCTCACTCAAGACCCGCGACAAGGCCGAAGCCAATCGGCTTTTACATGCGAGGAACGAAGCGGCCTATCAGCCCGCGTTCAACAAACAAATGGCGAAGACCTATTTCGCCGCCGGTGATCCCCGTGCCCACACGCGCACTTGGCAGGATGTCATGAACTACCTGCTGCAATCCAAAGAAGGTAGCAGTCAGAAGACCCGCGAACGCTACGAGAGCGCCGTCAAAGACCCGGGTTTCGATTCCATCCGCAATCTCCCGCTCATTCATACGACGGCAGAGACGCTCTACCAAGTCTTGAAGGATTCCGGGAAGCCATCCACTAACATGTTCCTGCATCGCTTACACAGTTTCGCGCTCAAGCTCGGTTGGCTGGCGTGGCCGATCATCGGCTACAACCAATGGCCCAAGTTCCGTTTCAAAGAACGGCGGGCCGTGACGTGGGAAGAACACCAGATGTTGCTTAACGCGGAAAAGAATGTGGAACGCCGCACGTTTCTGGAATTACTCTGGCATGTCGGCGCAGCCCCGATTGACTTGGTGAATTTGAAAGCGGAGGACGTGGATTGGAATTTGTGCACCATCACATACAATCGCCAGAAGACCGGACGCCTTTGCACGTTGCGCTTTGGTGTTGAAGCGGCGGAGATTCTGAAAGGGTTGCCGACCAGCGGGCCGCTGTTTCCAAAGTATGCAACGCTTTCCTCGGCAGACCGGGCGACGCGGTTTGCCGAGCGAGTGGAGCGGTTGGGAATCAAAGCGCGCAGTGCGGCAGCGGGGATTCCATCCATCTGTCTGTATTCCTATCGCTACTCCTGGGCGGAACGCGCCCGCACGGTGGGCTATCCGGAACGCTACGCGCAGGAAACGCTGGGACACCAAAGCTCTACTTTCGCCCGCTTCTATTCCAAGCGAGCCAGCGTCGTGTTGCCTCCATTGGAGCAATACGAGAAACGAAATACTCCGAGTGCGCCGCCGCCCGCGCCAGCGCCGAACATTATTTCGCTGCCCGCACCAGAGCCGACAGTAACGGCGACAGGTACGACCGTGAACGAATCGGCCAATCAGCCGGCACAAATGCAGGAGGCCGTATGAGCGCGCACCCGATTCAGATGCTCGATCCGGTGTTTCGATTTCTCGATGACCTGATTTCTGATTACGGGCATTTCATCTACATGGGATTGGTCTATGCAGCCATTCCGCTCTTTGCGTGGATATTGTTCGGTGGGTCGCGGCGGAAATCCTCGGCGGGACAATCGTCCGCGCCTCGGATCATTGTGATTCACCAACCTGCCAACCGCAGGCAACCGGAGGAAGATTTCAACCCGTTTCCAACGCCTCGGGAACAACCGGATTGGCCCGATGACGATGATTGGCATCGGGATTGAGAGGAGAGCGCAAATACTGCGGCGTAATTCCTAAGATGATTGCCTCGATACAGCCGGATGCCGTCGGACCCGACCTCGCAATGGGAATGGTTTGACGGCAACCGCGCACCATAGAATGGCGACACCCCGCATACAAGCAGCAACAATGACGGATATGGGCCGGGGACAAAGCCGCGTCGAAGGCATGTAAATCAACCGGAGTCCTGACCGGACTGATCGGGCCGATAATTTTTATCCTTCCAATGTTTGGCCACGGCGCGCGTGGCTTTGTCGAGCCATTCGCGGTTTTCCGAGAGGGCGGATACTTCCACCGTGCAAAAGAATTTGTGTCCGTTGATCGCTGGTTTGCCCAGCGGTTTGAGCAACCCGGCTCTGAGAATTACGGGCATTTCGTGGGGCAAAAAACCAAGCACCTCCGCCGTCTGATTCAAATTGAGGCGGGCGGGCAGACGCGGAAAGAACAGCACGGATTTCTCGCTCATACGCGCACCACAGCCTTTCGATTTTGGCGGGATGGTTTCTCCTGAACCTGCGTCTGGCTGAGGCTCTCCTCGTTTCCCTCATCGGCTGGGGATTCCGCTTGGACCGGGGCTTGATTCTTCGTGAGGTCGAGCTTGTTTTCAATTTCAGCCTGCCGTCCAATCAGAAAGTGGTAGCGGTCTTCCTTCTCAAAGTTGGCTCCCACTTTGGTTTCGAGTTCAGTGGCTCGTTTTTGCGAATCCTTGATGTCTGTCTCCAACTTGGCGGCGCGTTCCTCGAAACCTTGGACGACACACTCCAGCGAGCGAATCGTCCCGTGAGCGGTGTCGGTAATCCGAGTGCTGTAACTGTTTCTGCCACGCAGGACGAGTTCAGCAGTGTTATTGAAAGTGGCACGGATGAACAAATCAAACCCGGCAAAAGTTCCCATGCGAATATCCTCACCAAGGCGCGATTTGATTTTCTCAGCCCGCCGCAACAGGAGTTCACCTGCGATGCCACGGTTGTCGAGAGCCTGTTTGTCCAGTTCGATGCGAAACTTGTCTCCTGAAGTATCCTGACGGAGCTTCAAATCCTCCCGCAGATTTGCGAGTCGCTCCGTCCACTTCTCCCCTTCCTCACGGGCGTGGCGTAAGTTGTAACGAATTCGATATTGCTCCTCGGCATGAGCGGAACGCAGGCGACTCAGCCGGATCAACTCGGCATCCACTTGCGCTTTCTCAATCACGAGTGGATTCCCCGATGCAATGGCCTTCACTTCAGCGTAAGTCAACGCGGCCGAATCCATATCCTCCAACCGCCGCACGGTCATGTCGCCGCTCATGACTTGGGCGATAAACTTGGCCTTGGTTTCCAACGTCTGCCACATGTAGGCGTCGAAGCTGCCCTCAGTGACGTAGCGATAAATCTGCACGGTGGAATTCTTGTTTCCCTGCCGCAAGATGCGGCCTTCCCGTTGTTCCACGTCTGCCGGTCGCCACGGGGCATCGAGATGATGAAGCGCAATCAGCCGTTCCTGGACATTGGTGCCCGAACCCATTTTCTGCGTGCTGCCAAAAAGTACGCGGACCTTGCCTGCGCGCACGTCGCGGAACAGTCCCAACTTTGCGCTGTCCGCATCGTAATCTTGAATGAACGCAATCTCAGCTTCCGGGACGCCCAGCCGTTTCAATTTTCCAGCCATGTCGCGATAGACTGAGAAGCCTTTATCCTGCGGCGTGGATAAATCACAAAAGACCAGTTGCGTCAGACGATTATCCTTCGTGGTTTCCCAAATGCGATGAATGTTCTCGACGGCGAGATTTACTTTGCTCTGCGGATCGTCCGGCAACCCCGGCTTCATCAAGCGCAAATCCAGCGCGGCCTTGCGTCCCTCAGTAGTGATCTTGAGCATGTTGTCCACGCGCGGATCCACCCGCCCGTTCTTCAGCGCCTCGGCGCGTTTGGCCAGGCCCTCGACAAACTCTTTCAATTCCGGCGAGGCATGTGCATTTCGGATGACCGGTTTTTCTCCCTCCAATTTCGGGCGTGGCAGATTGAGCATTGACGCGGTTTGTACGTCCGCGGTCTGCCGGAATATCTGCATCAGCTCCGGGACATTCACGAAGCGGGCAAAGCGCGTATTGAGCCGATAGCCCGCGCCGTCCGGGGAAAGTTCCATCGCTGTCACCGGCTCACCAAACGTGGCTGCCCAGCCGTCGAAGTGATGCAGGTTGTGCTGCTGCAACGCTTGCGGCTGCAAATATCGCTGCATGGTGAACATCTCCGCCATGCTGTTGGCGATGGGCGTGCCGGTGGCGAAGATCACGCCGCCCCCGCCATTCACCGATTGAATGTGACGCACCTTTAAGTACATGTCGAACGCCCGTTCACTGGCGGTCTGCGGCAATCCCGCAATCCGCGTCATCTTGGAGATGTAAAACAGGTTCTTGAAGTAATGCGCTTCGTCCACGAACAGACGATCAATCCCAAGTTCCTCAAAGGTCAGGGTGTTATCCTTCTTATGAGTCGCGGCGAGGGATTCCAGTTTGGCCTCCAGTCGTTTTTTCGCTTTTTCCAGTTCCTTTACCAAGCGCCGGTTCTCCGGGTCGGCGTGTTCGCGGCGGATTTTCTCCAATTCCTCCATCTGCTCCCGGAAAAAGCGCACCTGCGTTTCCTGTGAGAGCG
>CAZFNB010000226.1:0-5029 GCA_964520235.1 uncultured Bifidobacterium sp.
CGTCTGGAAACGCAATTGCGCCAGTCGCAAAAAATGGAGGCGGTTGGCCGGCTCGCAGCAGGAGTCGCGCATGAGTTCAACAACATTCTCACCGTCATCCAGGGCCATGCGGAATTGCTGCGCCTGCCGAATCTTCCGCCGAAGCAACTGGCAGAATCCAGCGGGCGTATCAGCCAGGCAAGCCAGCGGGCCTCGGCGTTGACGAAACAACTGCTCGCCTTCAGCCGCCAGCAGCCGGTGCAACTCAAATCCCTGAATCTGTCCGCCGTGGTGCATTCGATGCAAAAGATGCTCAACCAGCTTCTAGGCGAGCGTTACGAACTGGAGTTCAATTGTGCCGACAAACTTCCGTCTGTCATGGCGGACGAGGGCAACATGGAGCAGATACTCGTCAACCTGTGCTTGAATGCGCGTGATGCCATGCCGGATGGTGGCAGTATCCGGATTCAAACATCTGTCGCCACGTTGACGGCGGCTGACGTGGCGCGAAATCCCGACGCGCGTCCCGGCCAGTTCATTTCCTTGATCGTGAGTGACACCGGATGCGGCATCAGTGCGGAACATTTACGGCGGATTTTTGATCCATTTTTCACCACCAAGGAAGTCGGCAAGGGCACAGGGCTTGGTTTGTCAACGATTCACGGCATCGCACGCCAGCATGAAGGCTGGGTGGAAGTCGCCAGTCAACCGGGGCAGGGATCAACCTTCACGATTTACCTGCCGGTGGCGCGAAATGCCATCGAGGCAAATTTGTCCGCTGAACCGGAAGCGTTTTTTGTCCTGCCATCAGGCAACGGCGAAACTGTCCTTGTGGTGGAGGACGATGCGAGTGTGCGCGAGCTTGCCCGCGCGACGCTCGAGCGCGGAGGTTTCCGGGTTTGCATTGCAGCAGATGCCCGAAGTGCGATCCAGGTTTGGGATCAAACCTCGGACATCGCGGTGCTGGTCACGGACATGGTTTTGCCGAACGGCATGAGTGGCGGAAAACTTGCAGAATTGCTTCAGAGCCGGAATCCGGGATTGCAGGTCATCCGGATCAGCGGCTACGGATCCGAGATGTTGCGCGATGAGCTTCCCGCCACATTGTCGCCTGGATTGAATTTTCTCTCGAAACCGTTCGATCCACATGCCTTGCTCAAGGCGGTCACCACCGTTTTGCGCGACTCGCGTAAAGTCGAATGCACAGGGCAGTCGTTGTGATTCACCTGGATTTGGCTGCGATCTGCCGCTCGATCATGTTGACGATCCCCCGGGCATTCAGCGGTTTTGCAACGTAAGGAAATCCGCCAATCATGCCTCCGCACGCGTCAATTTCCTCTTTTTTCACCGCAGCGGTCAGGAAGATCAGCGATACATTTTTGCAGTCCGGAGCGCTTTGAATTTTTTCTGCGACAACGCCTCCGTCCATGCCAGGCATCATGACGTCCAAGAGCACCACATCGGGTTTGAATTCGCGCATGGCGGCAAGAACCTTTGCGCCATTGTTCTCGGCGCGCACGGTGTATTGTCCGGTTTTTTCGAGCGTCAGTTGCAGTAATGTGGTGATGCTCGTTTCATCATCCACGACCAGGATGCGTTTTTTATTCATGGTGTGTCCTTTGTCTCTTACGTCTTGAACGAAATCGTGTAGCGGCCCCCACATTCCTGGGGTGTGTGGTCCACTTTCCCTCCATAAAGCTCCAGCACTTTCTTTGAAACCATCAGGCGAAATTTTGTCTGGGCGTCCATTTTCCTGGCCATGGCCGTATCATGCGCCGCCCGCGAGACCGCGCGGCTCTCGATCTCCGCCACGAGCATTCGTTGCCCGTCCTCCGGGGCGGTGACGGTTGAAGTCCGCACGCGCAGGGTTCCACCGTTCATGCAATGGACTTCGTGTGTGAGCAACGTCACAAAAACGTGCGTGATGGAGCGGTCATCCATCCGCAGCAACGGCGCATCCGGACAGAATTCGCGCACAAGCGTGATGCCGCGGCTTTTCAACTCGGCTTCAACTGTCTTCAATGAATTCTGCAAAAGTCCGTCCAGGGCATGCTCCTGGAGATCGCGTTTTTTGTGTGTCGAGAATTCCAGCAACCCACGGATGAAGGCATCCGCCTTTTCAACCGCCGCCGTCATTTGTTTCAAAATTGCGACACTTGTTTCGTCCTTGCCGGAGATCGAGTCCCCGAGGCAATCAAGTCCCAGAACGATGGTCTGGAGCGGATTCTTCACCTCGTGCGCCACCGCAGCGGCAAACGTGCTCACAGCTTCAAGTCGTTCGGCCTGTACGATCCGCTGCTGCGCGGCCTGCAATTGTTCATGTGCGCGTCGCGCTTCCGCCAGCGCCTTGCGTGTTTCATTCTCCGCGCGTACGCGATCGGATACATCGCGTGACACCACCACCACGCGTTCAGTGTGGCCTGTGCCGTCGGTGATGACGTTGCTTTCGGATTCGACATGGCGCACTTCACCGTCGTTGCGCTGAAAGCGATATTCCGCCCGCCGGCCCTTGCCGCTGGCCACCACCTGATGAAACAGGCTTTTGATGTTGTCGCGATCGTCGGGATGGATTTCCTGAAACGAATCGGTACGGCAAAGGCTTGCCGGTTCGCCGAGCACTTTTTCGTAGGATGGGCTGTTGTAGATCCGTTTTCCGTTCGCGTCCAGCACGGCGATCATGTCCGTGACATTTTCGGAAATAAGCCTGAAGAACTCCTCGCTTTCGCGGAGTTTTTTCTCGATGCGCTTGCGTTCGACGGCGTAACGGATGGCCCGTTCCATCGCGCGATGCTCGAACTGGCCCTTGACCAGATAGTCCTGCGCACCTTCCCGCACTGCTTGCACGGCGATGGTTTCATTGTTCAACCCGGACATCACCACCACAGGCACAGATGGAGCGGTTTGGGCCACGGCTTTGTAGGTGTCCAAGCCTGTGGTATCGGGCAGGGAAAGATCGAGCAACACCACATCGAATGCGTTCTCACGCAGATGTTGCAGTGTCACGGCAAGGTTGTCGGCAAGTGTGACCTCAAAATGGCTGTTGCAGCCGTCCGCAAGCAGCGTTTTCAGCACGCTGGCAAAACCGGGCTCGTCTTCCACCACCAGAATATTTGTTGGGCGATTTGACATTCCTTGCGTTCCGACAACCTTTCATCGGCATTTTCAAGGGGAAAGTTGAGCGAAAGAGTGGCGCTCCCAAGGTCGCATGTTCATGCGGGAGGCTGAAAACAAAAAGCCGCCCCGCATCACACGGGACGGCGTTTTTCGGCCTGACCAGCACAAGCGTCAGGTCTGAAAGGACTTTCCACAGCCGCAACTTTGCTTTGCGTTCGGGTTCATGATCTTGAAACCACCACCCGTCAACGCATCACTGAAATCAACCATTGTACCTCGAAGATATTGCGCGCTGAATGCGTCCACCAGCACCGTCATGCCATCCTGTTCGGCCATCTGGTCGCCCTCGCGCTTTTCGTCGAATGTCATTCCATATTGCATTCCCGAACAGCCGCCCTGCTCGACGTAAAGCCGCAGATGTTTCCCGGCATTCTCCGGTTTCGACACCTGCTCGCGTAGTTCGGCGACGGCGTTTGCGCTCAATCGAACGATGTTTTCTCCGGATGTGGCTGTCATAACTTGTCTGCTGGGAAATTAAGTGGTCATGCGGAACGTGTCAAATCGCCGGCTCGCTATTTCTTTGTGGCCGCAAGGCTTTCCTGCGCTCTGGCAAAATCAATCTTCCGTTGCAACACGGTGCGCACAGGCGGGAGTTTTTCGCAGAGCAGTTCGTACAATCGCGCCGCCGTCCCCCATTCCTGCATCGCCTCCGCCACACGCGCGCCTTCAAGGCTCGCGCGCTTCACCCAGTAGGAATCCGCGTCCTCGCCGGACGCAAGATTTTCCTTGATGGCTTCGACGTATTGGTCCAGCGCCGCTTTCAACAGGGCGGCTTTCTCGTTCCCGGTCGTCCCTGCCGCCATCCGCTCGGAAACCTGCGCGAGGCCTTGTCGCGCCAGACTGCGGGCGATCACACCTGCCGCGCGTGAATCGAGGACTTTTTGGAACGCGTTTGTCGCCCTGGCGTAATAGGCTGCGTCGCGCGTCGCCATCTGGAGAAAGCAATTTCCCGATTCACCCCAGGCGAGCGCTTCGCGCGGTGAATCCGGATTTTCCTCCCTGATTTTTTCAAACACGGCCAGTGCGTCCATCAGGATGGGAATCCGGTTCGTTTCCGTGCCGGCCTGACGCATCAGCGCCCCGCCGTACGCCGCCAACGCCTCCGCGCGCAATTCCCCGGTGCAACGCGCGTTGCTGGTGAGGTTCGTAAAATGCTCCATCGCGTTCAAAAATTCGCCGCGCCTCATCGCCATGCGTCCCGCCATCATCCGTGCTTGCAAGCCAAGGTCGGTATTCTTCCACGTCTGCGCCAGCACCTTGTAATTCAATTCGGCAAGAAAAGTGTCGCCGTGGCCGGCGTGAAAATCGGCCACCCACCATTGTGCAAGAGGGGCAAACTCGTTTGTCGGAAAGCGCGCGAGGAGGTTCGTGAACAAAGCCAGCGCGTTGGTCTCGTTGCCGGCACGGGCGGCGGCCACGGCGCGATGAAACTCCACTTCCGGCACAAGGCCGTTCGTGCCAAACCGTTCCTGCCAGTTGGCGTAGGCGGCCTGTGCGCCGGCCCAATCGCCGGATTTTTCCTTGCGCCGCGCCATCAACAACTCCATCTGCGGGCGCAGTTCCGAGCCCGGATTCGCCGCGATGAACTCCTCGAACAGTTTCTGCGCCGCGTCCGTCTCGCCTGATTCTATCAAGCCCTGTGTCACGAGCAGAACACTTCGTTCTGCATCCGGCTTGCGCGGTTGCAATTCCAGGATGGAACGCATCGCGGCCTCGGCTTCCCACCGCCGGCACAGATCGGGGGCCGGCGCCTCGGCCGCCGTGAAGCGGAAGGCGCGGCAGTGATGGCGGACGAGCACTCGGGCCGCGGGCAGGGCCTTGCCGTAGGAGGCGGCGCCGATCTCGTTCTCGCCGGCGACGACGATCGTCGCATCCG
>CAZFNB010000227.1:0-5025 GCA_964520235.1 uncultured Bifidobacterium sp.
CGACGGTGGTTTCATGACTGTTCTTGCCGCTGGATTCACCGGCAAGAATGGTGTGTCGGTTGTCTTGGAGCGCCGAGGCCAGCGCGTCGTCAGCCGCCGGGTCAACGCCTGCCGAACTGAACACGATGTCGAACACGACAGCCTTTGCGCCGCTGTCAGTCAGCTTGCGCAACAACTGTGCGTGCAGCGCACGCGACCACGCTCTTGTAGGGTCTTGCTCCAACAGACCATAAGAGTTGAGATCCAGATAAACGATGACAACCGGGCAATCCGTCCGGAAGTTTGCCTCCGTGCCGTGTCGTTGATGCAACGAATCGTAACTGGCCCGGATCAGCCCGTCGCCAAACGGCCCCCCGGACTGGTTCAACAGCAAACCCACAACAGCGACAACGACGATGTTCCCAAGCGCGAAAAGGATTCGCAATCTGGAGCGAGGTTGGGTTTGCTGCGTCATCACGCACATCGTGGCGGTTCAGCGACGTTGCGAAAACAAAAAACCTCCGTGGTTCACAATCTTCCCTGTGGTCATGTTCAAGAGTGAGGGAGCGAAGGGAACGTTCATCAACGTAGCCTGACTATTGTTGAAGGATTTTGGTGAGAACAAAACCGGAGAGGCCACAGGGCCTCTCCGGCCCGCGTTCGGACGAAGCGAATCGCCCGTGAACTCTTGAACTTCAACGCGGAAATTATCACGAGACGGCAAAAGCTTCGCTGGCGAAATCCTTCAAAAGCCTGATGGCATTTGCTTGTCGCCGGGGTTACGTCTTTGAAACACTTTCTCCAGCCGGTGAACCCAGCGGTTTTGACTGCCGCCGGTTCTGATATTCAATCCACCGCAGGTGAACCCGCGAGCAGGAGGAGTTGTCGCGGAGTCAACAGCCAGGCGAGCGTGGCGAAATGGCCGGGTTGATGCGTCCGTGGAAATCGCAGTTTTGCCAGCCCACCTTTTTTGAGTTCGAGCAGCGCTTCGGGTCGTCCTGAAATCAATCTGGAAACAAGATGGCTGAGATCGGGTTCGTGGCCGACTACGAGGATGTCATTGATTCCAGGCCGAAGAATTTTGATTTCGCGGATCAACGCTTCGATGTCACCTCCCGGCTTTAATTCTTCACAGAGTCGTGGCGGCTTGTTTGATCTCATTCTCCGGGCAACGATTTCAGCCGTGGATCGGGCACGGTGAAACGGACTGGTCAGTATGACATCGAAGCGCAGTTTCAGTTTTTGAAGCGCTTCGCAGATTTTGAGAATACGGTCTTCGCCTTTGTCGGTCAGCGGGCGTCGCGAGTCGTCGGGGAAGTTGTGAGGACATCGTTCTTCAGCGATTTCATGGCGAAGAATGAAAAGGCTCACGTTGACGACCCTCCCTTTGATGAAAACGGCGAGGGCTTCAACCTGACCTGCCTGAACCTGCTGCCCGGCTTGGTGGCATTTCCCGTCTGGTGGCTGCCGTTGGCGGCGAACCGCATGAATTCCGCCTGGCTGCGGCGCAGTGCGTCTTTGCGTGTGCGTGGGACGCGATGATAGCTGCCATCCGCAAAGAGCAGTCGCGCTTTGGAATTGTCCGCAAGCGTGGTGGCGAGGATTTCGTTGATGATGCGGTCGCGCACGATGCCATCCGTGATGGGTATCACTGTTTCGATGCGGCGGAACATGTTTCTCGGGAGACAACCGGCGCTGCCGATGAACACCTCCGGCACACAGGCGTTCTCGAAATAGAAAATGCGCGTGTGTTCGAGAAACCTGTCCACAATGCTTCTCACGGTGATGTTCTCGCTGACTCCCCGCAGACCCGGACGCAGACAGCAGATGCCCCGCACGATCAAATCAATTTTCACGCCCGCCTGAGATGCGTGGTAAAGGGCTTCGATCAATCCGCGTTCAGCAAGCGAGTTGACTTTGATGATGATTCGCGCGGGCAGTCCGCGCCGTGAGTTTTCGGTTTCGCGCTGGATGAGTTCGAGCAGCCGCCGGTGAAGATCGAACGGGGCCACGATGAGTTTTTTCATCCCTTGAAACTGGCAGATGCCGGTGAGCAGGTTGAACAGATTCGTCGCGTCCTCGCCGAAATCAGGATGGCAGGTCAGAAGGCTGAGGTCGGTGTAGAGTTTCGCCGTGCCAGGATTGTAGTTCCCCGTGGAGAAATGCACGTAACGCCGGATGTGCTCCCGCTCGCGGCGCACGACGAGCGCAGCCTTGGCGTGAATCTTGTAACCCACGAGTCCATACACGACGTGGACGCCGTTTTCCTCCAGCCGCCGCGCCCACTGGATGTTGTTCGCCTCGTCGAAGCGCGCCCGCAATTCGACGACCACCGTCACCTGTTTCCCGTTCTTCACCGCGTCCATCAATGCGCCGACGATGCGTTCGTCGCCGCCTGTGCGATAAAGCGTCATCTTGACTGCAAGCACGTCGCGGTCGCGTGCGGCCTGTGCAAGAAATTCCACAATGCTGTCGAAATGTTCGTAGGGATGATGGAGCAGGATGTCCCGCTCCCGGATGGCGGCGAAAATGTTTTTGCTGTCGCGCAACTGTTTCGCCAGAGGAGCGACGAATGGCGGGTCGCGCAATTCAGGGGAATGATCGCCCTGGTACAGCGCCATGAGCCGTGTGGCGTTCAGCGGGCCGTCAATCAGATAGAGATCGTCTTCAGTCAGGCGCAACGTCTTGAGCAAGGCGTCGTAAATTGGCCCCGGACAGCGCCTGTCCACTTCAAGTCGTACGGCGTCGCCGCGCCGACGGTTGTGAAGTTCGGTTTCAACGGCCTTGATCAAGTTGTCCTGCTCTTCCTCGTCTATGTAGAGTTCGCTGTTTCGTGTGACACGAAACGACCACCAGCCGAGGATTTTCGTTCCCGGAAAAATGTCCGCAAGGAAATGTCCGATGAGATGGCCGAGATAAACGTAATCCCGTCGCCCGTCGCTTCGCGGCAACTGCACGAGCCGTGGCAGGATGGCGGGCAGTTGCACCACCGCCATGTGTTTGTGCGTCTCGCCATTCCGTTTCATTTCGAGGCGCACGATGAGATTCAACGATTTGTTGAGCAGTTGTGGAAAGGGATGCGCGGGGTCGAGCGCGAGCGGTGTGAGGACGGGTCGTACCTGTTGCCAGTAAAAAATTTCCAGCCAGGAGAGATCGCCCCGGGCAAGTTCATGGATGGGCAGGATGCGAATGCCGTTCCGCTCCAGCGAAGGTTCGAGTTCCTTTTTCCAGCAGGTGTACTGGTCAATCACCATCCGGCTGACGCGGCGGATGACTGTGCGAAAGGTTTCCGAAGGTGTCAATCCATCCAGGCTGCGTTCGGCCTGGCCGCCTTCCATCTGTTGTTTCAACCCGGCGACACGCACCTCAAAAAACTCGTCGAGGTTGGAACTGACGATGGTGAAGAATTTGAGCCGTTCAAGCAGCGGGTTGGATTCATCCAACGCCTCGTCGAGCACACGCTGGTTGAACTCCAGCCAGCTTGACTCGCGATTGATGAAATGTTCCGGTTTGAATTCGGGTGCGTTCACGACGGACAAAGCGACCGTCAGGATTGTGAACGTAACGGATGAAATCCAAAAGTTACGTTCGTGTTACGTCACCGCGCGTCCTTCAATCAGCCCGTCAACGGCCTGCTTCAGCCGCCCGAAATCCACCGGCTTCGAGAAGAATTGGGCGGCTCCGGCCACTTGTGCCGAGTAACGGGTGACATCCGAGCCGACAGCCGTGACCATGATGATGGGAATCTTGCGTGTGAGTTCGTCGCGTTGAAGTATCTCGCACAACGTCAGGCCATCCAGATCCGGCAACAGCAGATCTGTGATGATGACATCGGGAGAATGTTGCCATGTCTGGTTCAGCGCTTCCGTGCTGTTTGTCGCCGCCACAATCTTGTAGTCGCGCGGTTGCAACCTGTATTGAACCAGTTCGATGAACTCCAGTTCATCATCCACGACCAGAATGCATTTTGACATGCTGCAGGTTGTCGCAAGAGGGAATTTCTGACAACGGCTTGGGCGTGAACATTCGGAAACGATTCCATGTCACCGTGTCCATGGGCTGTAAAACAAACGCGGGAAAATCGTTGCCGATCTTCCCGCGTCGGTTAGGCGGGTGAAACTCAGTTGGCTTTCACCCGGAAGTGTTTCTCACCCGTCGCTGAGACGGTGAAGGCAAGTGTCGAACCTGTGCCGTTCTGCGGGTTTGCAGGTGTCACACCCGTTGCCGGAACCCAACTGATGGGGCTGAGTGAATCCGTGGATTCGAGCGTGTAGGTGTAGCCCGCCTGCGAAGTGAAGCTGATGATTACATTCGCACCGCTCGGTGTGATGGTCAGCGTGACCGCATTCGGAGCGGGTGTGGATGCGACCGCCGCGAATAGCTGCTCGCCACCACCGTGCGCGGAGAAGATGCAGTATTCGCCGAGCGCGGTCCAATCCACGGCCCAGTTCTTCTTGTTGAAGCCGCCTTTCCAGGCAACGGGATTGTAGAACCCGTCATTGGGTGCGGTGCGCATGCTGGACAGTGCAGGGCTGCCCGTGGCGGGCTTCGGATCGAACTGGAACGTGGGAACATTGGTGCGGCTCACGGAAGTCAGGAGCGGATTGACGACTTCGTTGCTCCAACTGCCCGTGCTGAAGAGCACAGCCGCCTGAGATCCTTCGTTGACCGTCGGCATGGGGACGCCGTTGGTGGCGAAGTTCCACCACAGGTTGTCGCGCACCTGCAACAGACCGTTCGTCAGATGCGAATTGGCCGCCGCGTCCACGCGCACGCCGAAACCGCCGAACTCCGTCACGATGCTGTTGTAGATTTTCGGAGCCGCATAGTCGCGGAGTTGAAGACCGCGGTTGCCCGTCGTGTTCGTCCCTGCTCCGATCCACGTGCAGTTATACACTTCGTAGTTCGCGATGGGCGTGTTCGTGCCGGTCGTCGCACCGTTGATCTCACCGTTGAACTCCGCACCGTTGTCCTTGGCCCCGCGTTCCTGAATCGCCAGCCAGAACTGGTTCTTTCCGTTGTAACCCATGTCGGCATCAAAACAGT
>CAZFNB010000228.1:0-5016 GCA_964520235.1 uncultured Bifidobacterium sp.
CACGCCGGGGTTCAAGAGTTGTTCAATGATCTGTTGCTTGGAGCGCATGAACCAAGGATGGAAAATTCTGCGCCGCTCCGCCAGTTGAAGTTCTTCTTTCCCTGTAAACTTTAGTCTGGGTTTTCGGCACGATAAGCCTCGGCCAAAAGTGTGATTGGATGGACGACACGCAGCTTCAGGCCGGCTTTCGCAGCACCGTTGATGATCTGGAGCAGGCAGCCGGGATTGGCTGTGGCCACAGTCGTTGCGCCGGTGGACTTGATGTGCCTGATCTTTCGATCCAGAAGTTCGTTTGCCATTTCCGGTTGCGTGAGATTGTAAATGCCCGCGCTCCCACAACACCAGTTGGCCTCGGGCAACTCGACGAGCTTCAATCCGGGAATAGCCCGCAACAATTCACGCGGCTGCGAAACCACCTTTTGACCATGCGTCAGATGACAAGATTCGTGATAAGTAACCGTTTCAGTTTTTTGAGTTTGTGGTTTTGGGCTTCGGATTTTGATTTGCACCAGCCACTCGTGAATATCCTTCACCTTCGCATCCCAGGCTTTGGCTCGTTTTGCGTATGCTGGATCATCCTTCAGCAAACTCGCGTAGTGCTTCAAGTGTGAGCCGCACCCGCCCGCATTCGTGATGATGGCGTCGAATTGCTCTGGCGGGAACTGGTCAATGTTCCTGCGGGCGAGTTGTTGTGCGAGCGACCATTCGCCGTTATGCGCGTGCAACGAGCCGCAGCAGTTTTGTTCCGGCGGTGTCACCACTTCGCAACCGTTGCGCGCGAGCACTTCCACGGTGTCAAGATTCACGTCGCTGAACGTCAGGTCTTGAGCGCAGCCAACGAGCATCGCCACGCGAAACTTTCTCTCACCAACGGCAGGCGTGACCGGTGCGATGAGTTCAGCCGAAAACTTCTCGCAAACTGTCGGCGTCATCGCCTCCAACTCCTGAAGCCGGTGCGGCAGCAGTCGCGTGAGTCCCATCCGTCGCACTGCCGCCTGCAACCCAAGCTGCTGATACAACCGCAGCGCCTTGCCCAGCAGTTCCAGCCGCCGTAAATCCACGAACAACCAGCGCACCGTGAAGCCACGGATGAAATCCCGTTTGGGCGATGCCAGCACGCGCTTCTCCTCGACTTCCGCCCGCGCATGTTCGAACAGCTCTGCGTAATTCACCCCCGCCGGGCACGCCGTCATGCACGCCAGGCAGCCGAGGCAGAAATACATTTCGTCACCGAACGCCTTGGTGACGTCCAGCCGTTCATCCGCAATGGCCCGCATCAAAGCGATGCGTCCGCGCGGACTGTTACGCTCCAGTTTCGTCGCGTCGTAAGTCGGGCACGTCGGCAGGCACAATCCGCAGTGCATACATTGTTGCACGACGGAGTAATCCAAGTCTTTAAGATGGGAGTGTCCGGCGCTCATCAATCAAACATCTTTCCCGGATTCAGGATGCCGTTCGGGTCGAGTGCACGCCGTAATTCCCGCATCACGCGCATCTGCGCATCTCCGGCAAACTTGGGCAGAAAACTTTTCTTCGCCACGCCGACGCCGTGTTCGCCGGTGATCGTGCCACCGAGGCGGATGGCTTCGTTGAAAATCTCTTTGAACGCTTCCTCGACGCGGTGCATCTCGTCCTTGTTGCGTTCGTCGGTCAGGAAGGTGGGATGCAGATTGCCGTCACCCATGTGGCCGAACGTGCCGACGCGCAGGTTGTATTTCCTGGCAATCTCGGCGACGAACCGGATCATCTTCGCCAGTTCACTGCGCGGCACGGTGGCATCTTCGAGAATGGTGGTGGGTGACAAACGGGCGAGCGCCGAAAACGCGCTGCGGCGGGCGGTGGCGAGTTTGTTCGCCTCGGCGTCATCTTTGGCGACGCGGACTTCGAGCGCGCCAGCTTTACGGGCGAGTTCTTCCATCTTCGCCGCTTCTTCGACCACGGCGGCGGGATGACCGTCGGTTTCCATCAGCAACAACGCTTCGCAATCCAATGGCAGTCCAACTTTCGCGAAATCTTCCACACAGCGGATTGTCGTGCGGTCGAGAAACTCCAGCGTGCAAGGGATGATCTGCGCGGCGATGATGTCCGAAACGCATTGCGCAGCGGCGTCCATTTGCGCGAAGGTGGCGACCATTGTCTTTTTAGCGGCGGGCTTGGGGATGAGTCGCAGCAACACTTTCGTTATCACGCCAAGCGTTCCTTCCGAGCCGATGAACAGGTCGCGAAGCGAATAGCCCGCAACGTCCTTGACGCACTTGTTGCCGGTCCACAGTACTTCGCCATCGGGCAACACGACTTCGAGGCCCATGACGTAATTGCGCGTGATGCCGTATTTCAGCCCACGCAGGCCGCCTGAGTTCTCCGCCACGTTGCCGCCGATGGTGGAAATCTTCATCGAGCCGGGATCAGGCGGATAAAACAAACCTGCGGTCGTCGCCGCATCGGAAACCGCGAGCGTCGTCACGCCTGGCTCGACGAGGATCGTCAGGTTGGCGCGATCCAGTTCAAGTATGCGGTTCATCTTCGTCAGACAAAGCACGAGACAATCCGTGCTGGGCAGGCTGCCGCCACTGAGTCCTGTTCCCGAGCCGCGCGTGACAAGTGGTGTCTTTGTCTGATTTGCAAGCTTGAGGGTTTGTGAAACCTGTTCCGTCGTTGTCGCGAACGCGACACAACCGGGCATCTGCTGCATCGCCGCCGTGCCGTCAAAGGAGTAGGGGATGAGGTCTTCCTTTGCAGTGAGGATGTTTTCCGCGCCAACGATTCCCCGGAGTCGCGCGAGCGTGTCATTGTTCAGAGCCATGATCGTTACGCCGCAAGCATGTTGGCGGGCCTGTGCGGGGTCAAGTTTGACCGCAATTCTCTTTTGAGCTTTTGCCCCTCGTGGCGTAGTGTCTGCCGCGCGGCGCGCATGAAAACCTATCCGATCTATTACGGCGGCGACTGGCGGTTGAGCGAGGACACGTTCCCCGTGCTCAATCCCGCCAGCGGCGAAACTTTCGCGCGCGTGGCCACCATTCAACAATCGCAGATGGCAGACGTGATCTCATTTGCACACGCGGCGTTTGCAGCCTGGCGCGGGATGACGGCCAAGGGGCGGGCCGAATTGCTGCACAAGATCGCAAACGAACTCGAACGTCGCCGCGAGGAGATCGCCCGCATCATCACGCTGGAAAACGGGAAACCCATCTCGCAAAGCCAGGGCGAGGTGGCGATGTCCGTGGATCATCTGCGCTGGTTCGCCGAGGAAGGGCGTCGCATTTATGGCCGCGTGGTGCCGCAGCAGGTCGAAAGCAAACGCCATCTTGTCATCAAATCTCCCACCGGCGTGGTGGCTGCGATCAGTCCGTGGAATTTCCCTTTGATGCTCGCGGTGAGAAAGATCGCGCCCGCGCTGGCGGCAGGGTGTCCGGTGATTTTGAAACCGGCACGACAGACACCGCTCGCTGCGCTGGCGTTTGCTGAATGCACGGTTGCTGCGGGATTGCCCCACGGCGTTTTTCAAGTCGTGGTGGGTGAAGCGTCGGACATCGCGGCGCAATTTCTGAATCACACACTCTGCCGCAAGATCACGTTCACCGGTTCGACGGAAGTGGGCCGGAAGCTGATTGCGGGCGCTGCGGCAAAGGTGAAGCCGCTCTCGCTCGAACTCGGCGGGAACGCGCCCGTGCTGGTGTTCGATGATGCCGACGTGAACAACGCCGCGGCGGGTGTGTTGATGGCTAAGTTCCGCAACACCGGCCAGACTTGCGTGGCGGCGAACCGCATCTACGTGCAGCGGAAAATTTATCCGGACTTTCTCCACGTTTTCTCCGAGCGGGTGAAAGGGCTTCGTGTCGGCGACGGGATTGACCCGCAATCGCAGATCGGGCCGCTCATCAGCGAGGAGGCGCTGGAACGCGCGTTGGAACACATCCACGACGCGGTGAACGGCGGCGGGCGCATTGCGTGCGGCGGCAAGGCGTTGAAGCGTGCCGGCTTTTTCCTTGAACCGACAGTCATCGGCAACGTGAGCCGCAACGCGCTCTGCATGTTCGAGGAAACGTTCGCGCCCATCGCGCCCATCGCGCCGTTCGAGACGGAGGCTGAGGCGGTGGAACTTGCGAACAATTCCATCCATGGCTTGAGCGCGTACGTGTTCACGCGCGACCTGAACCGTATGTTCCGTCTTGCGGAATCGCTCGAAGCCGGAACCGTTGCGGTGAATGACGGCCTTCCGACGACATCGCAGTGTCCGTTTGGCGGTATGAAGCAAAGCGGCTGGGGACGGGAACTCGGCACCGAGGGCATCGAGGCGTTTCTGGAAACCAAACACGTCTCGATCGAGCTGGAGTAAAGAAACTGGCGGAGAGAGTGAGATTTGAACTCACGGTAGTGTTACCTACGCACGCTTTCCAGGCGTGTGCCTTAAACCACTCAGCCATCTCTCCGCCGAATACCTAAAACTGTGAATCCTTCCGCCCGCGCAATCAACCTTTTTCTCCGTTCGACATCCTTGGTTTGACTCGTCGCTCCCGACTTCCCAAGCTGAGAGTCATACCGAATACGATGTGATAAAACTCATCTCCATAGCAGTTGGTGTTGTTGTCGCCCGGTTCACGTTCCGATTCTTCTTCGATGATTTACATGATTTGCTCGATTGTGTCGTCAGACCCCGACGGCTGTTATTTCCTGCCGGCGGGAATGATGGACGTGTATTTGTGTGGCTTTCAGTGTCGTCGCTGGCCGGTGTGATCATCTACATTGCTTTGCGGAGAGCTTTTGGCTGACCGTCAGCTTCCATTTGTAAATGGTCATCGTTGGTAATGATTGCCCGCGCCACGCCGCCCCGGTAGATTTCGCCGGAAGTTCGGCCCGATCAACATGAGCCTGATCCGATTTCTCTGCCTCGCGGCGTTGCTGGTGAGGATTCCTGCCACGGCTGGAATCACCATCGAAGGCAACGTGGCTCTGCCCGATGCGAAAGGCGGTGCTAAATCACCCGCGCGCTATGTTAATGTGAACGCGGCGGAGGTC
>CAZFNB010000229.1:0-5014 GCA_964520235.1 uncultured Bifidobacterium sp.
GTTTCGAGGGTACGGTGCTGGGGACTTTGATCATGCCGTATTGCTCCGGCATCGGGAATCTGATCTTCGCGTTTTTGCTGGCGCGCCACGGAGGGCAGGGCGGGGAGGTGCTCACCAACGCCATCGTGAACAACGTGACGAACCTGACGTTGCTCATCGGTTTGCCGGCGATATTTTGGGCGATGAAAGCCGCGCCGGAGACGGGCGGCAAATCAGGCGGCAAGGCGAAGAAGGCATCCGGCGGCGGAGACGCAAAGCATGTCCACAAGTTTGAATTGTTGCTCACGCTCACGGCTGCGTTGTTTTTCAGCGGCGCGGTGTGGCTGCTCGGGCGCGATGGAAAGTTGAACGCCACGGATGGCTGGGTGCTGGTGGGATTGTTTTTCTTCTGGCAGAGCTTTCATGTTTTTGAGGTGCTCAAGAGCCGGGCGCGTCAGGGGAAGTCGCTGGGCTGGATGCTGCCGGTGAACCTGGCGCTGCTGGGATTGGGCGCGTATGCGACTTATGTGAGCATTGACTGGCTGGTGGCGTGGCTGGATACGCGGCGCGGCGGATTCATCAGCAAGGAACATCTCGGCTGGTTGAGCGGCTGGTTGATGGTGATGCCGAACGCGATCCTCGCGCTCTACTACGGCTGGCGGCGGAAACCCGAGGTGGTCTATTCATCACAGGTCGGCGACGGCCACATCTGCGTGCCGCTGTGCATCGGGGTGTTCGCGGTGCAACAAGGCATCGCCGTGCCGGGGATGTTCGAACTGGGGATTTATCTGCTGCTCGGCGCCGTGGCCTTGCACCTGGCGTTCGTGGCTGTGTTCGGGCAACTGCCGAGGTTCATCGGCATGCTGCTGGTGGCGGCTTACGGGGTTTTCGTTTATCGCGGGTTGCCGAAGTGACCTCACGATATTCAAACCGCGAACGCGAGGGGATTGCTCCGGACTTTGTCGCTCAATTCCGCGAACGGCACCTGCGCGCTGATCCAGCGTGAATCCTTGGCGATCTCATCCATCGAGGACTGCGTGTTGTTGCAGATGAGATACAGGCCATCCCCCAAGACCATGAACGCCTCGAAGCGCGTTCCGACGGCGTGGCGCGCAAATTCAAAATCTCCGACCTGATACCTGCCATTGAGCAGGGCGGCGCGAAGCGCGCCGAGATCGTTGGCGAAGTTGTGAAGGAATTCGTCGTTGCGCGGGCCGGCGTAGGCACAGATGCGAGCGCGCTGGTGGAGCAGGGAGACGATGACCCACTCGTCAAAGACCACCTTGCCGTATTGTGAGTTCATCCGGCTGGCGCAGTCGCGAACCAGCCCCAGTGTTTCGTCCAACTTCATATCGTGATTCATTGATTGGACTTCCCGATGGAACAAGTTTGATGCCAGCGTGGCTGAAGTGTCCGATGAAATTCCAAAGTCGCAAACCAAAGGGGATTTGTCGTCGGGGCAAATCGCACCGCACGCGAACGAACGGGCGGTCGTCCGAAAGTTTTTCTTTGAGTGTCCATTTTTCAACTTTTCTCCGCCTGTAATTGCTCTAGTTTGCGGCGCACGATGCAGCGTCCGGGCCTTTCACCGTTGTCAGCCGAGCGCGTCAATCACGACGCGCAGGTGTTGACCCTTTGTTTCCGCATCCTGTGCGGGTTGACGGCGTTTTGTTGCGCACTGGTTGTCACAAATCTGCTTGCTCCCGGCTGGATGCCCGGAAAGCGCGGCTGGCCGGAAACTCTGCTGCTTCTGACCGCGACCGCCGCCACGGGGTTGTGGATGGCGAGACAGCTTCCCGGGCAGAATGTGCTGCTCGCGGGCGCGTTGATAGGAGTAACGGGCGCGGGGCTGCACGGTTTGAGCGGCGCGACGGCTGTTCCGTTCGGGCCGTTGAATTACACCATCTGGATCGGATCGCGTTTTTTGGAATTGTTTCCATGGCCCGTGCCGCTGTTGTGGATCGTGGCGGTGCTGAATTCGCGCGGCGTGGCCCGGCTGATCCTGCGTCCGTGGCGGAAGCTCAAGAATTACGGCCTGTGGCTCATCGGGCTGACAGCGGTTCTGACGATGCTCTTTGATCTGGCGCTTGAGCCGTTCCTGACAGGAAAGAATGAGTTCTGGCTCTGGCAGCCGACAAAATTTCCATGGACATGGCATGGGATGCCGCTGGTCAACTCGTTTGCATGGCTGGGAACGACAATTCTTGTGCTGGCATTCGCGACGCCGGCGTTGATCGGGAAAAAACAGCGTCCTTCGAAATCACCACCTGACTATTTCCCGCTCATGCTGTGGCTGGCATTGATGTCCGTCTGTGGCGTTGGAGCGGCCACGGGCGGCCTGTGGAGTGCCGCTGGATTTTGCGTTGCAGCCGGCGTGTGCGCCGGATTCTTTGCGATTCGTGGCGCAAGATGGTGACGCGGCACTTTGAAGTCACGCCACGGATTTTTGAGCTTCGTCGAGAGCCGAGCGGACAGCACGGGAAAGCGAGGTGCGATTGTAAGGCTTCTGGAGAAAACGCGCGTTGTGGCGTTCGAGAAACTCCTCACTCACGTCGTCCACCGTGTAACCGCTGGCAAAAACGATTTTCAACCCCGGCTTCTGCTGCATCAGTTGCTCGGCCAGATCAACCCCGGAAACGCCCTCCGGCATCACCATGTCGGTGAGCAGCAGATCAATCTCATCCTGATGCTGTTGCCACACACCGAGCGCTTCCTTGCCGTTTTCAGCCAGGAAAATTTTGTAGCCGAGTTCCTCCAACAACGTCTGCGCCATCTCGCGGATGATGATCTCGTCCTCAACCACCAGAATCGTTTCGTGACCGCCGCGAACGGGCGCAAGCGGATCGTCACCGGTTTTTTCCGCTTTTGCAGTCTCAGCCGACGCGGGGAGAAAAATCGTGAAGGTCGTGCCTTTGCCGAGTTCGCTTGCCACCTCCACCCAGCCCTCGTGCTGCTTCACGATGCCATAGACGGTGGCAAGGCCCAGGCCGGTGCCTTTGCCGACCTCCTTGGTGGTGAAGAACGGCTCGAAGATCCGGCACATCGTCGTGCGGTCCATTCCTGTGCCGGTGTCAGTGACACGAAGTGCGACAAAGCTTCCCGCGCGCGCCTCGGGGTTGGTCTGGATGTAATCGTCGCCGATCTGCTCGACCATGAGACGCACGGTGAGCGTGCCGCCGCGCGGCATGGCGTCCCGTGCATTGACGGAGAGATTCATGATGATCTGCTCCATCATGCCTGCGTCGCCCATCACCACCGGCAATTCCGACGGGGGTTGAAAATCCAGCGACACCGTTTCGCCGAGGATGCGTTTGAGCATCTTGCTCATGTTGCTGACGACCTCGCGCATGTCGAGCGGCTTGCTTTGCATCACGTTCTTGCGGCTGAACATGAGCAACTGCCGTGTGAGGCTGGCGGCCCGTTCGCTGGCGAAATAAACTGTCTGTGCTGAATCGAACAGCTCCGGCGGCAGGCTCGGTTTGGCCATCAACATCCCGGCGTGCCCCTGGATGATGGTCAGCATGTTGTTGAAATCATGCGCGACGCCCGCCGCAAGCTGCCCGACGGATTCCATCTTTTGCGACTGGAGCAACTGGCTTTCGAGATTGAGCTTGTCGGTGATGTCCTCGACATAGCAATGCACGACATGGTTGGCTGCGACCGGATGGAACGACCATGAGAATGTCCGGTCTTCGACGCGCGTTTGCATCCGCGTCTTGCTCGTCCCCGTCCGCAGGCAGACATCGAGAATGTTCAGATAATCCGGTGGCAAGACCTCCCGCGGGTGCGCCTTTTGCACGGACAACGCCAGTTTCAACGCGGCATCGTTGAAGTAGGTGATGCTGCCGTCAGCGGTGAACTCCAAGGCGGGGTTTGGATTGAGTTGTGCGAAGACGGCGAGCCGCTGCAATTCCGATTCGGCGCGGTTTCGCTCCACCGCCAGCGCCAGCGCCGTGGCGGCGGAAATGAGAAAATGGACTTCTTCGGTGGTGAAGACGCGCGGTCTGGAAGAATGCACTCCCAACACGCCAAATGCACGCTGGCGCGGTGCGATGATCACCGTCACGCCGCTCATGATCCCGTGCTCGAGCAGCAGTGGCGAAATCTTTATCCGGCGTTCCTCCCGGTAATCGTTCACGATGAGCGGCTCGCCCGAGGTCAATGTGTAACCGGCCTGGGTGTCGGGACTGGTGTATTCGACAGCGCTTCCGACAACGCCGCGCTTCCATCCGACGCCCGCGCGCATGAGCAAAAGCTCGTTTTCGGATTGAAGCTCGTGAACACGGCAAAACTCCACGTCGAGGGTCTGAGCCACAAGCATCGCCGCCTGATTCAGCAAGGCGTTGAGATCGCTGCCGACCAGCGCGTATTGACCGAGCGCGGCGACGACGGTCTGTTGCGCGGCACGGTTGACGAGCTGGCGTTGGGCGGTTTCGTGTTCTGTCGCACGCTTCTGAAGTGATTCGGCAAGCGTGTCAAACGTGCGGGCCAGTTGGCCGAGTTCACCGGGAACTTTATCCAGACCGGTACGGCTGTTGAGATCGCCGGATGCAAGGCGTTTCGTGGCGTTAAGAAGCACCTTGAGCTGGCGCAGGATGAAATGCTCGCCGCCGATCCACGCCGCCGCCAGTGCCACCAGACCGACGAGAAATCCGGCCCAATCGCGCCAGCCCATGAAGTGGATCACCGCAACCGCGGGCACGACGGCAAGAAAGACCGTTCCCACCAGGCGGATCCTGATACTGGAAAACATTTTTTTCACCGGCGCTCGTTCCGAATGGCGACGAGCCTAACGCAGTGCGCCCACGGGTAAAGGTTTTTGTTCGACACGGTTTTTCGCAATGCCGAACATGCACCGATGCAGACGCGCACCTTGACGCTCGGACATTCGCCGGACCCGGACGACGCCTTCATGTTCTATGGGCTGGCGAAGGATTTGGTCCCTTCACGCGGGTTCAGGTTCGAGCACATCCTTCAGGACATTCAGACACTCAACGAGCGGGCGACTCGTGGTGAACTGGACATCTCGGCCGTG
>CAZFNB010000230.1:0-4994 GCA_964520235.1 uncultured Bifidobacterium sp.
CGCACGGCGATCTGCCGGCATGGAAGCGGTTGATTGCGACGCTGGATCACGGTGATCTGTCGGACGGCATTGCGGCGCTTGGAAAAAACATGGTGCATCCGGTGTTGATGCACGGGGATTTCGCACCGTGGAATGTGAAGGTGGCGGACGGGCAGTGGACGGTGCTGGACTGGGAACGCGGCGAGGTCGCCGGTGTGCCCGCATGGGATTGGTTTCATTTCATCGTTCAACCTGCCGTGCTCGTCGCCAGGGAAAGTGAAACAAAAACGCTCGCGCAGCTTGAAACCCTGTTCTCAACGGAGACGTTTCAATCTTACGCAAGGCTCACGGGCATCGCCGGGCATGAACGGGCGCTCGTCGTCGCCTATCTGCATTTCTGCATTCGCGTCACACAGCAGACGGAGGGTTTGGAACGAATCAACGCATTGCTCCGGCTTGCCGGCCAAAGCTGGATGCGCCGTTGATTCAAAAAGCCGGATGTGCGACCGGGGTTTCGGTCTGGTGAGAGACAAACCGCTCGATGTGAAACCACGCTTCGTCTTCGTTGACGTTCCACATGCAACGCGGCACCGGAAACCGGCAATAGTCCGAGCAGGGTTTGTACGGGCAGGGCTTGCCCTCAAGGCAGACGCCATCGGGATGCAACGGCGAAAACCACTCGGGCAGTTGCGGGCCAAAAAAAGTGAACGTGGGTACGCCACAAAACGCCGCAAGATGTCCCGGCCCGGAATCATTGCCGATGAACACGGCGGCCCGGTCAATCAACGCGAGCAATTCGTTCACAGTCCGGGGAGTTGCAATCTCCGTTTCCCCCGAGCGCAACCACCACTCGCGCTGGTCGGGATCGCACGCGATGACGACACGATGATGTTTTTTCCTCAACCACGCCGCGATGGATTTGTAGCGCTCCAACGGCCAGACGCGCACGGGTTGTCCGGCGCCGGTGTGGATGAGGATTTCCCCGGCCCGGTTGGCTGGCGGGAGTGGAATCGTCTCGCGCGATGGCAGCGTCAACCCAAGTGAACGCCCAAGCACACGCCAGTATTCGTAGCGATGTTCCCGCGCCGCAGGCTTGGCGAGCGGGTGCGTCAGAAACATCTGGCTGCTCATCCGCGGAAAGCCGAGGCGTGTTCTTGTGCGCGCGATGCTCAACAGGAAATGATCACGCGGATCCCAACGGGCGGACAGCCCTGCCTCGAAGTGTTCCCGCGCCAGCGCCCGGCGCAACCGGAACATTTCAAGCCACGGCCATTGCCAGATGAGATACTTGCCCTGGAATCGCGTCCACGGTGCGACGAACGGAATCACCCGCACTCCCGGCCACAATCGCGCCTGAAGTTCCTGCGCGTAAGGCTTGGCCACGAGCGTCACATCATACTTTTCGCACGCCGCCCGCAGAAACGGCGTGGCTATGACAAGATCGCCCAAACCCCAGAGTTCGATGATGAGCAGCCTTGGTTTCATGCGGGTTTGCGGGCGATGAGAAATGACGACCATCCGATCCAATGCACGCGCGCCGTGTATTTTTTCCGGCTTGGGGGCAGCATCGCGAACAACGGATGTGACGCGGCAAAAATCCAGTTGCGTGAGACGCCGGTCGCTTCGGTCTCAAGTCCCGCGCGTTGCGAATGTGAAGCGAGCGTTTCTGTGGTGACGATCTTCGTGTGCGTCGGATCATCGTAAAAATTCATCGTGAACACGCCGCGCAGGCTTGGCAGGTGAAGCGTTTTTGGATGCGGCGTTTCAAAGTATGCACGCCCGCCGGGTTTGAGCAGGCGTGCGATCTCCGAAAACAGATTGTCGAGTCTTTCAAGATGCTCCACAAGGTGCATACAAGTCACCACATCCACCGAGGTGTCCGGCCATCCAAACCGTCCCGACTCCACGTCCACACACTGAAACTCGCAACCCGCCGGATATTTTTCCGGCTGGCCGAACTTGTCCACGGCTCGCAATCTCAGGTCGGGTCGCAGCTCGGCCAGATGCCCGAGCGTCTCGCCATCGGACGAGCCGATGTCGAGCAATGTGCCGCACCGTTTCGTTTGCGACACGAACCGGGCGCGGGTGTCCACCCACGGAAACAGCCGCAATGTTGCCCAGTTCATTGGTTTGATTCGTGACAATGCCTCCGCTGCGATTTGTTGCGGCGAAAGTGCGCGAACACTTTACAAGTTGAACGCGGAGTGTAAAGCGACGACCTCACACCCGCCAGCGACCCGTGGGATGGGCGACATCGAACCGGACACGCGCCCCCGGCGACTCACGCGTGTAAATATCGTAACTGAACGGCCTCTGCGAATACGCGCCGCCGAACAAACGGCGCAGCCGGTGTTGTGCGATCAACAACGGCTTCGCCGCGCGCACCCAACCCGGTGCCGTGGCATGCAGCGCCGCCGCCTCGCGCTTCGCGTTTGCGCCCGCGCTCATGTTCTGCCCGCTCATGGTGAAAACCGATGTGAACCGGCTCAACAGCGCCATCCGCGTTCCGCGCTGGAGCAGCCGTAACATCCATTCGCCATCGCCCACGTCGCGCAAATCAGGGTTGAACCACAAGCCGCAGTCGTGAACCAGGTGACGCCGGAAAAATATCCCGCACGAAAATGCAGGCAGATGCGAAATCCAGAGATGATGCAGCGATGGTACCTGCACCTTGCGATGAAAGAGGTATTCGCCCGCCACACCCGTCACTATGAAATTTCCAAAGACAACTTCCACCTGCGGATTCGCGGCGAAGAATCCCGCCACGGACTTCAACGCACCGGGAAGATATTGTTCGTCACAGTTCAGGTAGCAGAGGATTTCGCCTTCGGCCCGGCGCAGGCCGCGGTTCACCGCGTCATACATGCCGCGATCCTTCTCAACAAACGACCGCACGCGCGGATCGTTTCGCAACCAGTCCAGCGTGCCGTCATCCGAACCCGCGTCCTGCACGATGTGTTCGACGGCGACACCCTGATCCGCGACCGAGGTGATGCACAGCTTCAACCATTCCGAGCTGCGAAAACTCGGCGTCACGACTGAAATGTCCGGGCGCTTGCTCATGAGCCGGTTGGCGGAAAATTCATGGCGTGAGCGTACGGCATTGTTTCGCGCGTCTCAATCCGAAGTATCGCGTGACGCATGGCTTTTCTTCCCTGATGGTTTCGTTATCGTGCGTGCGTGACAAAACTCACCGACACGCTCTGTCTGCAATGCGGCCTGTGCTGCAACGGCGTTCTCTTCGCCGACGTGCGCAAGGAGCGCAACGATGCGTCACCCTTGTTCAACCAATACGGTCCGCGCGTGGTGCAACCCTGCCCCGCATTCAGCTTCGGCGACTGCACCTGCGCCTTGTACGTCGGGCGCCCGGCGCGTTGCCGGAAATTCGAGTGCAAACAACTCATGGCTGTTCAAACTGGAAAACGCACCGCCGCCGCCGCGCTCAAAAAGATCCAGGAGGCAAAAAAGCTGTCGGCACAGGTGGAACACCTTCTCGCGGACCTGGATTTCAACGACGCCCGCCTGCCGTTGAGCAAACGCTTCCAACGTTGCCAGAGCACAGCCGAGCGAGGGGGGATTTCCCAGGACAGACTGGATGCTCTTGCAGATTTGCAACTGGCCGTTCACCGCCTCAACGCACTGCTCGCGGCTGAGTTTTATGCCTGACCCGCGGAGTCCGGGACTTGCCGGATGCGTGCATCCGGTTTAACTGCGGCTTGCGGCAAGCGCCCGGATGTAGGATTCTCGCCCACTCACAATTGATTATGGCACTCAAGAAACTCTCGGTCTTCGGCCTCGGAAAACTCGGCGCGTGCATGGCCGCCACGTTCGCTCAACGCGGTTACGACGTTCTCGGCGTGGACATCAATCCGGAAGCCGTCCGCAAAATCAACGCCGGTCTCCCACCCGTGGATGAGCCGTTGCTCCCGGAAACCATCCAGAAGGCCGGCAAACGTCTGCGCGCCTCCACGAACCCATCCGACGCTGTCGCCACAGACGCCTCGTTCTTCATCGTGCCGTCACCGAGCCTGCCGGACGGAAGTTTCTCGAACGAATTTCTCATGCGTGCGCTCGCACCCATCGCGCAGGCCGTGCGCAAGGCGAAGAAGAAAGGGCACATTTTTGTCGTCAGTTCCACCACCACGCCCGGTGCGTGCCGCAAGATCATCATCCCGATGCTCGAAAAAGAGATCGGCGGCAAATGCGGGAAGGATTTCAGTTTTTGCTACAACCCGGAGTTCATCGCGCTGGGCAATGTCGTGCGCGGCTTGATGTCGCCGGACATGGTGTTGATCGGCGAGTCCGACAAGCGCGCGGGCGATCTGCTGGAAGCACTCTACAAAAAATACAACCAGAACCAGCCCAAGATCGCGCGCATGTCCATCACCAGCGCCGAACTGACGAAAATTTCCGTCAACAGCTACATCACGGCGAAGATCAGTTTCACGAACCAGCTTCGCATGATTGCCGAGCAGTTTGCGGATACGGACATCCACACGATTCTTGATGCCATCGGCGCGGACTCGCGCATCGGCCACAAATATCTCCGCGCCGGTTTGAGCTACGGCGGGCCGTGTTTTCCGCGTGACAACCGCCTCGTAAGCTACGCCGCGAAACAGGTCGGCCTCAGTGCTCCACTGGCTGAAGCCACCGATCGCGTCAACGAAATGGCAAAGGAACAACTCGCACAACAGGCTATGGCCTGCACGAAAAAGGGCGACACCATCGCCGTGCTCGGCATGTCATACCGGCCTGACACCTACATCGTCGAGGAATCCGCCGGATTGCACATCGCGCAAACGCTCAAGCGTCACGGCTGCCGCGTGCTCGTTCACGATTACGCCTCGGACACGAAGAACAGTCCGAGCCTGCTGGAATTCGAGGTGCTCGACGACGCAGCGAATTTGAAGAATGAAAAACGCATCGCCGCCGTGCTTATCTGCTGCCCGTGGCCCGGTTATCGCAAGGTAAAATTCCCCAAAGGCGCTAAAGTGTTCGATCCGTGGGGCGTGTTG
>CAZFNB010000231.1:0-4994 GCA_964520235.1 uncultured Bifidobacterium sp.
GCTGGTGGCGGTGTCCGGTTGCGGTATCGGAGCCGGTGTCAGCAGTGTGGCATCTGGTCTGGCCGTGTCGCTTTCAATGAGTGGAGACGGGAAGGTTTTGTTCGTTGACATGACCAGCGGCAACGGAGCGGTACAGTCCTTTTACAAAGGCAAACTTGCGGGTGGTGTTTCGGAGACTCCTGAGTCCGACGAAGATGAAGGCGTTGCAGTGAAGTCGGAGAAAAGTCTTGTCATGAGTTCGCTCGCGGCTTCAGACACGACCCTTGCCCGCCTTGCCAAGGTGATGCCGGACGAAATCAACCGGCTTGTGCCCAAACTTAAGACGACAGAGTATGATTTCATTGTTTTTGACATGCCGGTGGTTTCGCCGTCCAGCGTAACCCCGCGTCTGGCAAGTCAGATGGACATTGTCTTGATGGTGCTGGAGTCCGAAAAAACCGGCCTGCAAATGGCGCGACAAGCGTGCAGACTGCTGGCCGAAGCACGGGCGAATGTGGCAATGGTTCTGAACAAGTATCATCGTTATGTTCCCGCCAAGCTTTCGCACGAGGTCTAGTTTTGTGCGGGCAACATCGCTCAAGACAGTTGATGGTTTCAAACCTGCTTTTTAGCCGTTCGTCGCAAGCTGTTTACGTTGCAAATAAACCTATGTGTCTTGTTGTCTTTCGGTCGCATCGGATTGTCGTTGCGAACTGACGGGGACGAAGTCTGCCCTTGCGGCGGCAACGTATGAAATCATCTCGATAGTGAACGCAATAAAACAATCTGGCAAAAGAATCTGCATGGTGACGCACTCGTTCTACGAGAGCGACAACCGTGTCATCCGCTATGCCGAGGCTCTGGCGGCGCGCGGTGACTTCGTCGAGGTCTATGCATTGCGGCGCAAGGCTGAGATGCCCCGGCAGGAAGTCATTGCTGGCGTCACGGTGCATCGCATTCAGGATCGCTTCGGCAAAAAGGAGCAGTCGAAGTCATCTTATCTCTGGCCGATTTTGAGATTTCTGCTGGCATCTTCATGGCGGATTGCCACGAGCCATCTTAAGCGCCGTTACGACCTCGTACATGTTCACAACATCCCCGATTTCATGGTTTTTGCCGCCTGGCTTCCGCGGCTCACAGGCACCCGTGTGATTCTCGACATCCACGACATTGTGCCCGAATTTTTTGCCAGCAAATTTGGCACAGGAGAGGAAACCCGCCAGGTTCGCGCGCTCAAGCTCGTCGAAAAGATTTCCGCAGCGTTTGCCCATCACGTCATCCTGGCGAATCATCTCTGGCTCGACAAATACACGAGCCGTTCCGCGCGCAAGGAAAAATGCTCCGTCTTTATCAACAACGTGGACGCCGCGATTTTCCAGCAACGCCCGCGCACGCGAACCGATGACAAACAGGTTGTCATTTTTCCCGGCGGCTTGCAGTGGCATCAAGGACTCGACATCGCGATTCGCGCATTCGAAAAAGTCCGCCATCGCCTGCCCCGCAGCGAATTTCATATTTACGGCGATGGAAACATGAAGCCCGAACTCGTCAGCCTCTCAAAGGAACTCGGTTTGAACGGCAGCGTCCAGTTTTTCAATCCCATGCCTATCCGCCAGATTGCGGAAGTGATGGCGGCGGCCGATCTCGGTGTCGTTCCCAAGCGCGCGGATTCCTTTGGTAACGAGGCTTACAGCACCAAGATCATGGAATTCATGGCGCTAGGGGTGCCGGTTGTCGTTTCGAGCACGAAGATTGACCGGTTTTATTTCAATGACTCGGTCGTCAAATTTTTTGAGTCGGGAAACGTGGATGCCTTGGCAGACGCGATGTTTCACGTTTTGAGCAACGATATCGAACGTCGTGCCATGATTGTGCGGGCGTCTGAATACGCGGCGCAACACAGTTGGGAGAACCGCAAGGGGGATTATTTCCGGCTGGTGGATTCACTGTGCGCCCGGAAGCCGGTTGCCACGTAACGCAATCTCACCATGCCCAGACTGGATAGTTGGCTGACTTTGAATGTCTCTGGCGGCGGACGCGCTGCGGAAGGCGGCTCGCCCGCTATTCCCGTGCTGATGTATCACAGCATATCGAGCGATCCCGAGCCGGGTGTGAAGCCTTACTATCGCGTTGCCACCTGTCCGGAGAGATTTGCAGAGCAGATGAAATGGATTTCCGAACTGGGTTGTCGCGGTGTTTCGGTCGAGGAAGCGTTGGAGATATTGGCGAGTGGACAAGCATCGCCAAAACCTGTCGTGGCAATCACATTCGATGACGGTTTCCGTGATTTTTTGACGGACGCATGGCCGGTGCTTCGGAAGCATGGTTTTGGAGCGACGATGTATCTGCCGACGGCGTTCATCGGTTCGCAGCGTAAGAAATTCCTCGGAAAAGATTGTCTGACGTGGGACGAAGTGCGTGCATTGAAAAGCGACGGCGCGCGATTCGGATCGCACACGGTCAACCATCCGAAGCTCTATCAACTGTCATGGCCTGAAATCGAGAAGGAATTGAGGGATTCAAAATCGCAGATCGAACGCGAGCTTGGTACCGAATGCGGAAGTTTCACCTATCCGTATGCGTTCCCGCAGGAGGACACCGTATTCACAAGCAGGTTCGCTGAGTTGCTAAAGCGACTTGGCTATCACCATTGCAACACAACCGTCATCGGACGTTTGCGCAGTGGGGATGATGTTTTCAAGATCAAGCGTCTTCCGGCAAACGATTGCGACGACCGCGCATTGTTCACCGCGAAACTCGCCGGCAACTACGACTGGATGGGGCGGATGCAAACCACCTTTCGCCGTTTGAAAAGAATCCTGCGCGTCGGTCCGGCGCGCCCTGTCGATCTGTCTGCAACGCCTGCACACGCCGCTGCATGAGCGCGACAACGAGCCAACCTCTGGTTTCAGTGATCATCGTGAGCTGGAACGCCCGCGATTATCTCGCGCAGTGTCTGGATTCGTTGACGCCGGAATCTTGCGCGTATCCGATGGAGATCATCGTCGTGGATAATTCATCCTCGGATGGTTCGCCTGAATGTGTCGAGCAGCGCTATCCGCACGTGCGGCTGATCCGCAGCGGTGGCAATCTCGGTTTCGCCAAAGGCAACAATCTCGGCATCGCCCAGGCGAAGGGAAAATATTTCTGTCTCGTGAACTCGGACGTGAAAGTGTTGAAAGATTGCATCACACGCCTGGTGGATTTTGCCGAAACCCACCCGGAAGCCGGAATGGTCGGTCCGTATGTTTTTGGCGGTGACGGAAAGTTGCAACGAAGCTGCCGCGGATTTCCGGGCGTCTGGAACATGTTTTGTCGGGCGCTGGCGCTGGATTCCATTTTCCCGAAGATGAAAGTGTTCAGTGGTTTTTCGATGACTTACTGGGCACATGACACCGGGCGCGAAGTGGATGTCTTGAGCGGTTGCTTCTGGCTTGCACGCCGCGAAGCCGTGGAAAAAATCGGCGGACTCGACGAATCGTTTTTTATGTACGGCGAGGACATAGACTGGTGCCGGCGTTTTTGGCAGGGCGGATGGAAATTGTTTTTCGTGCCTGAGGCAAAAGCCATTCACTACGGCGGTGGCAGCTCCTCGAATTCGCCGGTGCGCTTTTACATCGAGCGACACCGCGCGGATTTGCAATACTGGCGGAAACATCACTCCAGCGTGGCGGTTGCGTGTTTCTTTCTGGCCTGTTGCCTGCATTTGATTTTGCGGATGATCGGTTATGTGGCGGGTATTGCGTTGCGCCCGGCGCAGAAGGAAAGCTATCGCTACAAGGTGCGCCGCAGCGTGGCGTGTTTGAAGTGGCTGCTGACCGGCCAGCAACCCGTGGCTTGAGATGCGCATTTTGAAACAAAATCAGAACATGGATCTAAAATACGTTTTGCTGACAGCGGCCAAGAACGAGGACGCCTACATCGGCACGGCCATTGAATCCATTCTCAGGCAAACGGTGAAGCCGGTGGCGTGGTTCATCGTGGACGACGGTTCGACGGACAAGACGGCAGAGATCGTGCGCCGTCACGCGGAGAAAAATCCGTTCATTCAGCTTCGTTCCAGCGGTGCGAATGGAAGGCGCAGTTTCGGATCGAAGGACAAGGCCATCAACGCGGCGTTCCAGGAGGCGAGCAAGCTGGATTTTGACTTCATCGGAATCCTTGACGCCGACATAGAACTGGAGCGTGCCGATTACTACGAGTTTATTCTCAAGCGGTTTCACGAACTTCCGAAACTCGGCATCGCGGGCGGATACATCTACGAGCGCTCGGGTGGCGAATGGAAAAGCCGGCGCGGAAATTCGGCGGACTCTGTAGCAGGAGGCATTCAGTTGTTTCGTCGCGCGTGTTACGAGCAAATTGGCGGCTACACGCCCATGCACAACGGCGGCGAAGACTGGCTCGCGCAGCTCGATGCGAGGATGCATGGTTGGGAGGTTCTCAATTGCCCCGAGCAACATGTCCTCCACTATCGTCCAACGTCGAGCGCCGGGGGGAAATATCGCGGGTTGTTCCGGCTCGGTTTGATGGACGCCTCGTTCGGGTCTCATCCTGTATTTGAAACGGTCAAGTGCGCCCGTCGGGTTCACGCGCCGCCGTTTTTGGTTGGCAGCGTGCTGCGGTTTTGCGGCTACTGGTGGTGGAAATTATCCGGCCGCAAACCACTGCTCCCGCCCGAGAAAGTGGCTTTTCTGCGCCGCGAGCAGATGTCAAAGCTGGGCCGTTTCTTCCGTTCATCCTCAGCCGCTTCCGTTTCGCAGACGAGCGGCAACGCGGCTTGATGTGACTTCACCTCGTTGAAATCCAAATTCATTTCCTTTGGCAGCCCTGAATGAAAAGCATTCTCTGGATCTTGTTCTTCATGCTGCCCGCACTGTGGTCGCTGCGGAAAGACTTCCAGCGTGGTCTTGTCGTCTCGCTGGCTTTGTTCGCGTTTGTCACAAACGGGCTGGTGGTTGAAGGCGGGCCAAGCGCGTTTGAACTGACGTATCAGCGCGTGCTGCTGGGAGTGGTCG
>CAZFNB010000232.1:0-4980 GCA_964520235.1 uncultured Bifidobacterium sp.
CGTTCATCTCCTTGATGGTCGTGATGTCGAGCCGATGCACGGCTTCGCTAAGACAGCGTCCCGAGTCCGGCCAGAACGAATGACGGTTCACGCCTTTGAGAATGATTTTTTGCCCGTTGAGATAAAGTCCATCGCCATCACGCACCTCGAACGTGCGGAAGCCGAACCGCTCTGTGAACGTGTGGATGATTTCGTCGCCGCGCTTTAACTTCACTTCCACGCGATACAAATTTGGCGTCTCGGCAGTCCACAGATTTGGTTGATCAACTTGCAATTTGAAATTCAACCGCGAGATGCCGGGTGTTCCGTCGGATCTTGGTGAAGGCGCCAACAAAAGATCCATGATGGATTGCGCACCGTTTGGAACAGGTTTTCCGGATTGATCAAAAATCTGCATTTCAGCAGCACTGATATCGCTCAAGCCTCGAGCAAAAACCTCCATCGCAAAGCTCCCATCCGCCCGCGCATCAATCGCCACGCGCTCGATGAATTGCGGCGGTGTCACCTCGAGATACACAGGGCGATAGATTCCGCCGAACACCCAGTAATCCGCCAGCCGTTCCGCTTTGTTCACGGATTCATTCGCGGAATGCTTTGCGACCGTGACCTCCAGCTTGTTCTCCGCGCCGGGCTTCAATTTATCCGTCACATCATACTTGAACCGGTAAAATCCGCCTTGATGCGTTGGGCCGACCGATTGCCCGTTCAGCTTTGCGCTCGTGTCCGTCATCGCGCCTTCAAACACCAGGAACACGCGTTTGCCCTTCCAATCCATCGGAGCGGTGAAGTCTTTCTCATAAAGCCCGCATTCCGTGATCGAATTGGAGTAATCTTTCTTGTAAGTCAGGTGGCCGAAGCCCAGCACGTCCCAATTGGATGGCACGGGAATGTTCGTCCAAAACCCCGAGAGCGCACCGGTCGTGCACATGAACTTCCACGGCACGGCATCATCCTTGCCGCGCCCCGACAGATAAACGCGTTGTGTTCCCTGGCCGTCGGCTGCCGCAAGAGCGAGCCAGAGGAACAGCATCAATCCTGATACGTGTTTCAACATGGTGCATGAATACTACAAAACCGTTCCACCAAGGTGAATCGTTTTGCGCCGGACGAATAAACGTGCGGTTGGCCGCGTCTGTGGGTATCACGCAACCGCATTATGAACCGCCTCCATATCTTTCCGGCTTTTGCATTTCTGCTGCTTGCCAACACCGTGTCCGCCGACTGGCCGGATTTTCGCGGGCCGTGGCAGAGCGGCCATGTTTCCGCGCCCGGCGATACCAACCTGACCGGCCTTCCGCTGCGCTGGAGCGCGACCGAAAACGTGAAATGGCAGACACCCGTTCCGCACAAGGGCTGGTCGTCGCCGGTTGTTTTCGGAAAACAAATCTGGCTCACCACGGCCACGCCGGACGGGCGTGATTTTTATGCCATCTGTGCGGATCTGGATTCCGGGAAAATTCTTTTCAACGAGCGTGTGTTTCATTGCGACACCCCCGAGCCGCTCGGCAACAACCTGAACACTTACGCGTCACCGTCGCCGGTCATCGAGCGTGGGCGGGTGTATGTGCATTTTGGCAGCTACGGCACGGCGTGCCTGGACTCGGACAGTTTCAAGGTGCTGTGGAAGCGTGACGATCTGCCGTGCCGCCATTTTCGAGGGCCGGGCTCATCACCGGTCTTGTTCAAGGATTTTCTCATCCTCACGATGGACGGGATAGACGTTCAATACCTCGCGGCGCTTGATAAAATGACCGGCGCGACCGTCTGGAAAACGAACCGCACCGCGAACTGGAACGACATCGAGGCCGATGGCCGTCCGCGCGGCGATGGTGATTTCCGCAAGGCATACTGCACGCCGATCATTGTGGATTATCGTGGAGCGAAACAGATGCTCACTGTCGGGTCCAAGGCCGCTTACTGTTACGATCCTCAAACCGGAAGTGAGTTGTGGAAGATCGACCACCCTGCATTTTCACCTGCATCGCGTCCCTTGTTCGACGGTACGAATGCCATCTTCTCCACCGGCAATGGCAAAGGGGAAACGGTCGCCGTGCGCATGGGCGGTTCGGGAGACGTTACAGACACGCACGTCGTCTGGCGCAATGCCCGCGGTACGCCGCGGATGCCATCGCCTGTGCTGGTGAACGACCTGCTGTTCATGGTCAGTGACGCAGGCATCGCGACATGCCTCGAATCCGCGACCGGAAAGGAACTCTGGCAGGAACGGCTCGGTGGCGAATTTGCCGCGTCGCTTCTGTACGCCGATGGACGTGTGTATTTCTTCGGGCAAGATGGGAAGACAACGGTGCTCAAGCCGTCGCGTACTTTTGAAGTGCTGGCAAGAAATCAACTGCCGGATGGTTTTCTGGCGTCGCCGGCGGTTGCGGGAAAATCGCTGCTGTTGCGAACGCGAACGCACCTTTATCGAATCGAGCAATCGGACGTCGTCGGTTCCCCATGATTCTGTTGTGGAGCGGTCACCGTCCGGTGGCCATGCGGCTCAACTTTTCATAGGCAGCCTTTGCGGCGGGATTGTTGCCTGCATTGACGAGCGCCGCAGTCGTGTCGCGCAGCGCCTGCTGATATTGCAGCCGTTGCGCATCCGACATCTGGGCAGTCATGGGTTTCAACTGTTGAAGTTGCTGGACGGCTGAATCGTACTGGCCGCTTTGAACGGCCTTGGAGATTTCCGGTATGGCGTTCGCCACGGCCTGTGACACCGGCTGGTGAGGCAATGTGGCGGCGACGGGGGGCGCGGCGGTTTCCGGTTGTGAAGGCGGAGGAATGGACGCCGCCGGTGCTTCCTTCTTTGAGCAGCCGGCGAGCAGGGCTACAGCCACGCACAAGATTGGAATCGTGATTTTCATGGAGTGGATTCCGATGCTTAGAACCTTGTACCATTGGGCGTACACCACAGGTCGTTGTTGACGTTATTTGGAAAATTATTCGCCGGAGCGTTGCCAGCCATCTGGCGGAAAAGTTCAAACTTGATGAATGAAGCGCCACCGCTCATGCGTCCGACGATGGCCCCGCCATTGACATTTTGAGTCACGCTTGCGGCCCTGCCTCCGACGTGACGCTGGGAAACGCCCTCACTGGGCTTGTTGCCGGCGTCATTGAACCAGAACGGCTCAAGCTCGTTGGCCTCCCACAAAAAGATGTCCATGGGTTTGAAACGATTCAGTTTGAACGGCTTTACCGTTGTGCCGCCCGTGCCCGCGATCAGGCATCCGCTGAAAGTGTAACTTGTCAGTTTGCATTCTCGTTGCGTCCAATAGTTGCGTTTCACGCCTCCAGACTCGGTGATGTCGCGCGGGCAGAAATATATCTTCTTCATTTTGAGATATGGAAATAGCTGCCCTCCCTCCAGCCAGCGATCCTGGGCGGTGAAGGTGATGGGTTCGGTGGTCTGGCCTGACGCGGTCGGCATTGATCCGCCAGGGTTGATCTGTGTTGCGTAACACCAGTTGTCCGGGCCGTTGTTGGGATAACCGCTGCCGATCGAACCCCAGCTCGGATGCGGCGGATAATCATTCTGATCGGTGGCGTACATGTTCAACGCCAGCAAAATCTGTCGCACGTTGTTCAAGTCTGTCGTGCTTTGCGCCCTGTCTTTTGCCTTCGACAACGCGGGCAACAACATCGCTGCGAGAATGGCTATGATGGCGATCACGACCAGCAGTTCGATGAGAGTGAACGCATGGCCGTGCACGACCCGGGCAGTTGAAGTGGTTTTCATGGTTGAGTGAAAGAATGGCCGGGTTGTCCGTGAACGCAAGTTACCCGAAAGTGTAATTCGTCCGGTTATGGCGGCTTTCATCGCTTCAAGAAACACCGTGTATTCATACTGTGCAAGTCGCTAAAACATACGATACGTCCGTGCGAACGCGCAGGGCGTCGCCCGCCGGTTGTCACCTCCTTTTCACTTGGAAATCGCCGGTGCGTTGGTCTAATGCCCGCCATGTCGAACGTGCGGCGCGCTGTGATTGATGTCGGCACCAACTCTGTGAAATTGTTGGTGGCTGATATCGAAGGACATCGCGTCATCCCGGTGCTTGAGGACAGCAGGCAAACCCGCCTCGGTCAGGGCTTCTATGAAACGCACCGCCTCCAACCGGAGGCCATCCAACGCACCGCCGCTGCCGTGGCAAAGTTCATGGAAATCTGCTCCTCCCATCGCGTTGCCTCCATCCGCGTCATTGCCACCAGCGCCGCGCGGGATGCCATCAATCCCCGCGACCTCACCGAGGCCTTGGGGCGTGCGTCCGGTCTTGGCGTGGAGATCATTTCCGGCGAACAGGAGGCAGACTGGGCCTTTCAAGGCGTGACCAGCCACGGGGAGCTTGCAAAGCATCCGTTGCTTCTGCTCGATGTCGGTGGCGGCAGCACCGAGTTCATCCTTGGCCACGGCGAGCAAAAACATTTCCGTCACAGTTTTCCCCTCGGCACCGTGCGGTTGATGGAAAAAATCCCCCACGGCGATCCTCCCAAACCGGTTGAACTCGACCAGACCCGGGCATGGTTGCGGACATTTCTTCACACCCAAGTCCGTCCCATGCTCGAACCCAAACTCCGCGATGAAGTCCGCCAGTCGCACGGCGACAACGTCCTGCTCGTCGGCACGGGCGGCACCACCACCATCATGGCCCGCATCGAAGCCCGGCTGGAAGACTATGACCGCGCCAGGATCGAAGCCACGCGCCTCTCGTTGCCACAGGTGAAGGCCCAGGTGCAGCGGCTCTGGTCAATGCCGCTGGCGGAGCGTCAGAAAATCGTCGGTCTCCCTCCCAAACGCGCGGACGTGATTTTGACAGGCGTGGTGATCTACGAAGTCGTGATGGAAGAACTCGGCTTCACCGAACTCCGGGTCAGCACCCGCGGCTTGCGCTTCGCGGCGGTGATGAGCGATAAGTGACATTCAGCCGGATTCATGTAGTCGGCAGCGGAGAGTGTCGCGCGAAGAAGGCAAAGGGGGCGAAG
>CAZFNB010000233.1:0-4924 GCA_964520235.1 uncultured Bifidobacterium sp.
TTCCAGTGGGCCCGGGCCCTGGGCGGCGGCGGCGACGACCTGGTCTACGGCGGCGCCATCGATGGCGGCGGCGCCGTGGCCATCGCCGGCGCCTTCACCGGCACCGCGGACCTGGGCGGTGATCCGCTCAAGAGCGCCGGCGGCTATGACGTCTTCGTGGCCCGCTACGGCCCCGACGGCAAGCACCTCTTCTCGCTGCGCGCCGGCGGAGCCGGCGACGACGCGGCCAGCAGCGTCGCCAGCGACGCGCAGGGTGAGCTGGCCGTGGCCGGCTACTTCAGCGGCACCGCGCCCTTCGGCGGCGAGATGCTGGTCAGCGCCGGGGACCTCGATGCGTTCCTGGCGTGAATCCCGCAGATCGTTCGCCTGCCCCGCACCCATCGCCTCGAACTGGCTGATGCGAAGATTCAACCGCGCGATGTCGTCCAGAATCACATTCGCCCCGCCGATGTCCGCCACGACGGAATCGTTCAGTGACGAACGCAGATTTCCGAGCCGCTGATCAATCTGGTTGAACTGACCGGCCAGCGCGTCGGCCTTCATCAACAGCGTCTGCCGCTCGGCCATCGAGGTCGGATTGCTGGAAAGACTTTGGAACGCCGCAAACAGATCGGTCAGACCCGCGCCAAGACTGTGCCCACCACCGACGCCCGAGGCTGCCGCCGCACCTTCGGCACCGGATGCCAGACGATCAATCTGCGCGCCCAGGCCGGATTGCGCATATTGCAAGGCAAGTTGCCGGGATTCGAGCGAGCCGCGCACACTGGTTTCGGAGGCGATCTGGTTGTCCAAAATCGCGCTGCGGAAATTGACGATCGCCACCGCATCCGCGCCCGTGCCTTGCGGGCCGGACTCGCCCGGCACCGTCACGGACGTGGCGATGGACACGCGCTGGCGCGAGTAGGCGGGGTTGCTGACGTTGGCGAGGTTTTGCCCCGCCACCTCCACAGCCTGCCGTTGCGCGGAGAGCGACCGCGTGCCAACGCTGAGTATGCCGAATAGTCCGAGCATGATTATCCAACCGCCTGATATGTGGAACGCGCCGGGCCGAACGAGCCAAGCACGTCACCTTTCCCCGTGTAAACCGTCCCGCCGCCGGGCAGCAGACTGCCGAGCAACCGGCTCATCAGTTCGAGCGAGCGGCACAACAAAACGTGGTTCTGGCGCGAGCGATGATGCACCCGCATGAGCAATTCATTGTTCTCCTGCACCAGTGCGCCCAGCAACGGACGGAAATCCGCCGGGAGATTGGGGATGATCTGTTGAAACGCCGCGTCCGCGTCGAGCCCGAGACCGAGCGCCACGACGCGCTGTTTCTCCGAGCGGACGCGGCGCGCCTCGGCGATGGCGCGACTCTGGATTTCGATCTCCGCCGTCGCCTGCAACACGTCGTCCGGCGCGCGGCGCATGACGTGTTCCTGTTGCTGGTCCAGCCGGGCGAGCATCTCGCCGTAGCTTTGCAATTCCTCGCGCAATGCCTCGATCAAGTCTTGTGTGGCCTGGGTCATGTTGTTGTTCCGCCGTGAACCGACGGCGGTGCGGTTTTCAATTCATGTTGCAGTTGTTTTTCCAGCGCGCGGGCCAGACCGAACGATCCTGAACTGCTGATCCGGTCCGCCAGCTGGTTCGTTATCAAATCCTGATAGATGCCGCCGCAGAACGAATCCTCGTTCATCGTCGAGGCGAACACCTTCTTCTGCGCCTCGCCGAGAATCTGCCGCAGCAACACAGCCTCGAACTGACGGGCCAGTTCCTTGACCTTTTGCGAATCGGACACGCCGGCGTTGCCAGCGAGCTGTTCGATCGGCAGGTCTGCCGCGTTCACGCGGTGTTGGAGCGGGGAGATTTCCATGTCAACGCATCACCAGTTCGGCCTGCAACGCCCCGGCCTGTTTCATCGCCTGAAAGATCGCCATCATGTCCCGCGCGGAAACGCCGATCGCATTCAAGCCCGCCGCGACCTTTTCCACCGTCGGCATTTCCTCGAGCACGATCATCTTCCCCTTCTTCTCCTCGACCTTCGTGTCGGTGCGCGTGGTCTTCTCTGTCGTCCCCGTGTTGCTGAACGCGTTCGGCTGGGAGACATCCTCGGTGGAGGCGATGGAGATGGTCAGTTCGCCGTGCGACACCGCGCACTCGGAGATGCGGATGCGTGACGTGGCGACGATCGTGCCGGTGCGTTCGTTGATGATGACGCGCGCGGGAACATCCGGCGTCACCTCGACCGCCTCGACATGGGCGATGAAATCAACCGGGTGCTTTTGATGCGCTTCAGGCACCTTCACACGCACGGAAGTGGAATCCACCGCCGTGGCGCTGTTTGTGAAAACCTCGTTGATGGCGGCGGCCATGCGCGATGCCGAGGTGAAATCAGGTTCGCGCAACAACAGTTCGATGAAATTGTCCTGGACGACCTCCGCCGGGATCTCAAATTCCACAAGCGCTCCGCCGGAGACCTGCGCCACGGTGGGATGATTTTTTTGGACGGTCGCTCCACCCGACCCGCCCGCGCCACCGATGAACCCGCCCACGGCAAGCGTGCCCTGCGCCACGGCATACATCTTTCCATCCGCCCCGATGAGCGGTGTCTGCAACAGCACGCCGCCCTGCAAACTCTTGGCATCGCCGATGGCGGAAACAACCACGTCCAATCGCGTGCCGCGCTTCACGAACGCCGGAATGTCCGCCGTGACCATGACTGCGGCGACGTTTTTCGATGACAGCGTCGAGGCGGGAACGTTCACGCCGAAGCGCTGGAGCATGTTCGCCACGCTCTGCACGGTGTAAACCGGATCCTTGTCGCCATCCCCTGCCAGCCCCGTGACAAGCCCGTACCCGACGATCTGGTTTTCACGCGCGCCCGCGACGATCGTCAGGTCCTTGACGCGCGAACCGGCGGCCCACGCACCCGGCATCACACCGAACGTTGCAGCCAGCAGACTTGTGAGAAAAAAGCGGCGCATGTTTGTTGATTAAAATGGCGTGACCTTGTCCCACACGCGCAGGAACCATCCTTTGCGCTGCGGGTCGGAAACAGAACCTTTGGAGATGTAACGGATCGTCGCATCGGCCACGTTGTAGCTGAACACGGAATTGTTTGGAGCGACATCTTCGCCGCGGACGACGCCGCGCAGCACGGCTTCCTGCGTCTCACCCGCGAATGACGTCGTGCGACGGCCTTCGATGACCAGATTGCCGTTTGGCAGCACGTCAACAACCCGGACGGCGATGCGCGCGGTGATCTTTTCCTCGTTCTTGATCTTGCCGCCGCCGTCAAAACTCTGCGCCGCCGACGTCTTCAACGCAGGCAGCTTGCCGCCTTTCGTCAAAAATCCGCTCGCGGTGGGGCTGAACAGAACCGTGTCAAGACTCGCATCAATCGAAGAACTCTTTGAACTCTTGGTCGAATTATCCTTGGACGCAGTGTTGTTTTCCTGGACGACGATGGTGAGCAGATCGCCGACGGCTCGCGCGCGGCGGTCGCTGACCATCGAGCGCGCCTGCGGGTCTTTCCACAACGTCTGCGCCTGGGCCGCGACGTGAAGAAACAACGTCGCCGCCACGACAGCGACACCAAGCCGGGTCGCGCGTGAAACGAACAGCCGCCCTTCCGCCAGCCGCCGCGCACGTTCCATCATGAACGGCAGCGACTGGTTGATGAGAAGACGATCCGAAAAGCGGATGGCATCCTGCCCGCGCGATTCGCCCGGTTGCGTTGGATGATTGGATTGGTTTGCTTGCATAAAGGTCGGATTGGTTTTCAACTCAGAGAGCGACATAGATGGTTTCCTCATTTTGAACCTGGCCACGAAATTCGCGCTTTGTCTTCACGTTGCGCACCCGGACGGTCTGCCCCGGCAATCCGTCTTCGAGCACCTCCACTTTCACCGAAAGCGACATCGCACCGTCACGCACCACGGCATCGGCGATCTTGCCGCGCCGCACCACGGGCCGTTGGCGGAATGAACGGGCGGTCAACACCGATCCGGCGGGGACATTCTCGGCCATTTCGAGTCCCGGCCTTTCTGTTTCCAACGTGCCGAGCGCATCGCGCAACGCCAGAACATCCCGCCGTTCCTTCACGATGTCCGCGCCGAGCACGGACTGCCCGCGCTGCAATGCCGAGCCTGCGACAAACACATCGCGCCATACCTTTGTGGCGATCTGCGCCTGCCACGAACCGAGCGCCTCGTCACCCGCGTGCAATTCAAAACGCACGATGCAATTCGGCGTCACACCGGCGGAAGGCAGATCAGTCACCTTGAGCGTGAGCGGTTCGTCCACGACGGAGATCGTCTGCCACGCACGTGTGAAACGCAGTTCGAGGTCGCCGCGCTCCTTCACATATTCGCTTTGCAGCGTCGCAGTGAGCAGCGACTTCAATTCGGTCTCATCCAGCGCGCGTGTGCGACGGGTGATCTTGACGAGTGGCGCGCCCTGCCAGTTGGTGCAGGCGAAATCGGGCAGTTTTTTTTGCAACAACCCGGAAATCTGCGCACGGGTCAAAAGAAGGGATTGTCCGGAAGCCGGCGCGGGAGCGAGCTGGACGTGTGGCATGTCTGCGGGAGCAGAAGCGACCAGTTGCTCGAAATAAACACCCGAGGCGTCCACCTGTGCGTCGGGGCGCAATTGCCACTCGGGCGGCTCTCCGGCCATTGCGACCGAGAGAGCCGCCGTCAGTGACAGGCTCGGCAGGAGGGGCCGGGTCTGAAAGCGTTTGTTCATCATCAGCGGCGGATGTTGTTGCTCATCTGCATCATTTCGTCGGCGGCTTGAACGGCCTTCGAGTTCACCTCATAGGCGCGTTGCGCAAGGATCAAATTCACCATTTCCTCGACGACCTTGACGTTCGACATTTCCACGAACCCCTGTTGCAGTTCGCCGAACCCGGATTCGCCGGGACTGCCGATTTCCGCGGTGCCGG
>CAZFNB010000234.1:0-4892 GCA_964520235.1 uncultured Bifidobacterium sp.
CATTAGGATTATGAAGATATTGCCGCCTCCTGAGAAACTAGCCACGTAACTCATTGGTTTGGAACGATGCGGTAGTTGAGAGTGGTGGCCATTGCTTCGAGACGTTGGAGCTTCTTGCGTTTCATTTTTGCCTCTTCCTTGGCGAAGACTTCCGGGTTGAACGCTTCCTTGAACTTGAGCATGTGCCACAGCACGCGCGCCAGCTTATGCGCCATGGCCGTGATCGCTTTGGGTGCGCCCAATCTCGCCTTCCATCTCCGGTATAACTCTCCGAAGTAGTTCTTGGCCTGCCACAGGCTTTGGGCCGCCAGGCGCAACGCTTCGGCCACGCGGCTTTTCACATCGCGGGTCTTCACGCTGTAGATCTTCCCGCCGGTGATCCGGTTGTCCGGGCACAGCCCCAGCCAGCTCCCAAAATGTTTGGCGCTCGGGAACTTCTCCGCAAACTCCGGGCCCAGTTCGCACAACAACACCAGCGCCGTCGGGCTGGCGAAGCCGGGCACCGCCGTCAAATCCACCCCGAGCACGCGGTAACATTCCGTGCGCGCGTCGAACTGCGGTTCGTTGCGTTGCGCTTTCGACTTGGCGGGTGGGGTGGTGCCAGGGACTGGACTTTCTGGGCGGAACGGAGTATGTAGGTCTTCATGGCGACTGTGCTTCGTATCTCGGTTGTCTGGGGCGTGAGTCCCACAACTTGTGGCTCGGCGTTCCGTACTCCGGTTCACACCCACGCTCTCACCGGAGAGCAGACACCTGCCTCGCTCTCAAGCAAAGCCATACTGTCCAGACCACATCGCGCACGATAGACGTTATGAAATCGGTCAGACTAGAAAAGCGAGACAAGTGGTGTTATGGCATCGTCATCGTTGGGTTCGTAGCTGCTGTTGTCGTTCTTTTTTCCGTTTCACATCACGAAGGGGTTATTTTATCAGGGGCTATTAGCGCATTTGCGGTCTCGTATGCAGCGAGTAGAGGCCACCTGACCATTTTGCAGTCGGATAAAGATTCCAGCAAAGATGATAACCATGTGGCCTAACCGTTGTACCTCGATACGTTGTCCGCAGATTTTAGGAGTCTGGAGGAGGTCGCGGTTACAATAGATTCGCTCGTGCGGGGCACTGATCCGGGTCTTCAGATCGTCAACCTCTGAAGAACTTCCGCCGCCGTCAGTCCATAAACCTTCACGACTTTCCGGCGTGATGTCTGGCCGCGAATGAGTTCCACCCTGCCGCGCGGGCAATCCAATGTTTCCGCCAGCAACCGGAGCAACGCCTCGTTTGCCGCCGCGTCCACGGGCGGCGCAGTCACGCGGATCCGCAATTCATCGCCCGCCGCTTCGCCGATTTCATTCGAGGACGCGCGCGGCTGGAGTTTGATGGCCAGTGACACGCCGTCATTATGTTGCGTCAAAAATTTTGGAAAAGTCCCGCCGTGCATTTCGCTTCAGCTTGGTCACAATGGCGGCGGACATGAAGACAAAATTCTCATGTGGCCTGTCTGCCTTGTGCTTCGCCCTCCTGTGCGGATGCGAGTCGGATCGCTTGAAGCCGTCCTCGGCATCGCCCGGTCGCGCGCTGCCGCTGCTCAACCGGAACATTGACCCGTCCGAACTCGAAGCGCTGGAGAAGATCATCGCCCAGCCGCCCGCCATCATTGATCACGGGGCGCGTCCGCTGTTTGACGGTAAAACGCTTTCCGGCTGGAGCGTGACGGATTTTGCGGCAGGTGGCGAAGTGCAGGTGCGGGACGGGCTGATCCTGATGCGGCGGGGTGAACCGTTCACCGGCGTCAATTTCACGAACGATGTGCCAAAGGTGAACTACGAGGTGTCCTTCGACGCGGCGCGTATTTCGGGTTACGACTTCTTTGCGACGCTCACGTTTCCGGTGCGCGATTCCTTTTGCAGCCTCGTGCTGGGGGGCTGGGGCGGAACGCTTGTCGGGCTTTCAAGTCTCGACGGCGCGGACGCATCGGAAAATGAAACCACCAAGTTCATCACGTTCGAGACCGGTCGCTGGTATCACGTCCGGGTGCGCGTCACCGGACAAAAAATCGAGGCATGGATCGAGCAGAAGAAGGTCGTGGACGCAACCACGAGCGGGCGGAGGGTTTCACTGCGATTCGGGGACATCGAGCGCTCGAAGCCGCTCGGCTTTGCGACGTATGAAACAACCGGCGCAGTCCGGGAAATCCGCATCCGAAATGTCAGCGGCCCGGCAAGTGAGGGTAGCGGCGACGCCTCGTCGCCATAGAGCAACAACGACGCCCGCGTCGCTTGCCCGCCAGCACAGAATGATTTGTTGTCACAGGTTGCCGCGACGAGGGCGTCGCCACCACTATTTCATGGTCTTGATGAATTCGTCCGCGCGTTTGATGGACTGGTTCATCTGCTCGATCAGGCGGTTGATCTCGTTCTGGATGCTGGTCGTCTCACCCGTCAACGACGCAACGGCCTGCGCGTTGAGGTTGTGTTTGAGGTAAAGGACGTAATCCTTGAACTTGGCGAGCACCGGCGACATCGTTTGCTCCGCGCTGACCAGCGCCCGGTGCATCTCATCATAACGCTGCTTTGTGGCGATGAGTTGTTGACGGCTGGAATCGCGCAGTGCCGGCGTGCCGATCTCGGCGATCTCCTTCTCCCATTCCGCGAACAGATCCGCCGCCACCGTTTCCACTTCGCGAATCCGTTTGCGGACGGTTTCGGAATCAGAAACGCATCCGTCGTATTCGGCCTTGAGCGAATTGTAGGCGCGTTCGAGTTCTCCGCCATCAAACCTGGTGATCTCCTTCAGCCGCGTGAGCGCGTCCTTGAATTGCGCCTGGGCCTCCTTCTGTCCGTCGCGCGCCTCGGTGACGCGCTTCTTCAACAGGTCGCGTTTATAGACGCCGATCTTTTCGTAAGCGGCGTAATACACCGAACTGCAACCGGTGTTGAACAGCGCCACGGCCAGAGCCATCGCTGCGAGCAGGCAAAGGATTTTCTTCATGCGGCCTGATGCCTAACAGACATCCGTGTGGAGCGCAATTCAACATGTTTGTGGTGATTGACAGGCAACGCGGACTGCCAAAGCATGTGTCCATGAACCAGCCAGACAATTCCACGACAAACCGCCGTGACTTCATCAAACGAACCGGCACGTTCGCAGCAGCATCGGCGCTCGCCGGCATGACGCTGCCCAACGTCCACGCGGCTGGGAGCAACACGATTCAACTCGCGCTCGTCGGTTGTGGCGGACGCGGCGGCGGCGCTGTTGGAAATGCGCTTTCCGCAAAAGGCGGCCCCATGAAACTTGTCGCACTGGCCGACGTCTTCGAGGAACGCCTTCAAAGCAGCCTGCAAAATCTCCGGCAACAGTTCTCCGCCAAGGTGGATGTTCCACAAGACCGGCAGTTCATCGGATTCGACGCTTACAAGAAAGCGATGGATTGTTTGAAGCCGGGCGACATCGTGATTTTGACCACACCGCCGGCGTTTCGTTGGGTGCATTTCTCCTACGCCATCGAGAAGAAGCTGAACGTGTTCATGGAAAAACCGCTGACCGTGGACGGCCCGACCAGCAAACGGATGCTCAAGCTCGCGGACGAAGCGACCGCGAAGAATCTCAAGGTCGGCGTCGGCTTGATGTCGCGTCACAGCCGGGCGCTCCTAGAATTGCATAAGCGGATTCAAGACGGCGCGATCGGCGACATCATCCTGATGCGCGGTTATCGGATGCACGGGCCTGTCGGATTTTTCGCATCACCGCCCAAACCCGATGGCATCTCCGAACTGATGTATCAAGTACAGCGCTTTCACAGTTTCCTATGGGCCAGCGGCGGAAACTTCAGCGACTTCTACATCCACCACATTGATCAACTGTGCTGGATGAAAAACGCCTGGCCGGTGAAAGCCCAGGCGCTCGGGGGCCGTCACTATCGGCAAAGCCCCGAAGGCATCACCTACGTGGACCAGAATTTCGACACTTACGCGGTGGAATATACTTTCGAGGACGGCAGCAAACTGAATTTCGACGGACGTTGCATGACCGGCTGCAACGACATCTATTCCAGCTACGCCCACGGCAGCAAAGGAATGGCAATCGTTTCCAAAACTTCCGACTGCGGATTGCCCTCCAGCCTTTACAAGAGTCAAAGCCCGCGCAGCGCGGATCGTTTATGGGAATCCAAAGTCAGCCCCGACGAACGCGATCCATATCTCAACGAGTGGAACGATTTGATGGACGCGATTCGTAACGACAAACCCTACAACGAAGCCCGACGCGGTGTTGAAGCAAGCCTCGTCACCTCGATGGGCCGCATGGCCGCGCACACCGGCCAGGAAATCACGTTCGAGGACATGCTCGACTGCGAACACGAATTTGCGCCGGGCTTGGACAAGCTGGCGGCCACCTCCCCTGCCCCGCTCCAACTTGCAGCCAACGGCAGGTATCCCGTACCGCAGCCGGGCATCACGACCAAACGGGAGTATTGAAGCACACGTTCATTTCGGGTGCGGCCGGAAGCGGCGGTCACTGCGGAAGGTGGAAGTGCTCGCGCTGCGAGCACTCCGCCCGCGCAGAGCGGGCGGAAGGAATATATCCAGCATTGCGCCGCTGCACGCGGCGCTACGGCTCGCAGCGCGAGCCGTTCCACCTGGCTGGCCGTCACTTTGAATCGTACACGGTCAATCCTTTAACTTTGCCTCAGTGCCCGGCTCTGCATTAGAGTTCGCCTCGTTCAGTCGCACATGAGTCACGCTTTCGAGCCAATCTATTCCAACAACGAGCGACAGCTTTCCGCTGTGGCGGATGAAAGCCGCAACGTCGTTTTTCTCAGCACCGGTTTCGAGTCTGCAAGCAAAACCGCACCACATCCGCCGCGTGATCTTCAATTGACGGCGGCATCGTCCCACT
>CAZFNB010000235.1:0-4885 GCA_964520235.1 uncultured Bifidobacterium sp.
CGTGAGTGGAGATGCAGGTCGGCGTAACTCATTTCACGTTGCGCGAGGGGCGCATGAGTTCGCCTTTGACCTTGTCGAGGATGCCGTTGACAAACTTGCCGCTGTCCTCGGTGGAAAATTTTTTCGCGATGTCCACCGCTTCGTTGATGCTGACCACGGGCGGAATGTCCTCGCGATGCAACATCTCATAGATCGCGAGACGCAGGATGTTGCGGTCCACGGCGGCGATACGGTGGATCTCCCAGTTCTTGACGTGCTTTTTGATGTGTTCGTCAATGGCGTCGCGATGTTGCAGCGCGCCGCGGATGAGAGGTTCGGCGAAGAGACGCATCTCGGCCTCGCCGGCGGAGGGGGGCGGGAGTTCGATGGGTTGTCCCCAGGTGGCGCGGCCTTTGTCCTCGGCGATGGCGGCGGCGCGTTGGGACTCCCAGAATTCATTGAGCGCCCGCTCGATGTCCTCGGGAGGGTTCAGGTCGTGTTGAAACAGGAATTGAACGGCGCGTTCACGCGCCTCGCGGCGTTTGCCCATAACTCACGCAAACAATGCCGGAGAAAACCTTGTCGCGAAATGAAAAACTTTGTCCGGGAAAAAGCCGTTGAATCAACCTCCAACGGCGACTAAGTTTGCCCGGACTATGGGACTGGCTGACAGAGATTACATGCACGACGGCGGCACGGGATTCCGGTTTACGCTGACGAACAAGCTGCTCATCGCTCTGGTGATCGTTTATCTTGCACAGCTTGTCCTGACCTATTTTTTGAAAGTGCCGGTGGCCTACTGGCTCGGGTTGAGCCTGGACGGCATCAAGCACTGGCGGCTGTGGCAGTTCGTCACCTTCCAATTCCTGCACGCCACCCCGGCCCCCTGGCATCTGCTCCTCAATGGCATGGCGCTTTATTTCTTCGGGAACGCCATAGAGGAGATTTTCGGCGGGAAACGATACCTGACTTTTTATCTGGCCAGCGGGATCTGCGGCGCGTTGCTGCAACTGCTCGTGGTCTGGATTTTTAACATGAGACAGGACATACCGATGGTGGGAGCTTCCGCCGGAGTGTCTGCATTGATCGCCGCGTTCTGCTCCATGTTTCCAACTCGCGAAATATGCGCAATGATCTACTTCTTCCCCGTCCGGATCAAAGCGAAGTACTTTCTGATCTTTTTGGTGGCGCTGTCGGTGCTCGGCACGGTGTTCCCGTTCGACACGGTGGCTCACGCCGCGCACCTGGGTGGATTGCTGGCAGGCATCGCCTGGGTGAAACTCGGCTGGCATCGTGACTTTGTTGAACTGCCGTGGGAGGGTTGGTTCAGACGCCGGGAAAGCAAAACCTCCCGCCCAGTGCGAAACCGCCCGACGGCGACCGGAAAAACGAAAACCGCGTCCGGCGTGGGGCAAGATTCCGGGGATGTTTTTCTCAGCAGAGAAGTTGACCCCATCCTCGACAAGATTTCCGCGCATGGCATCCAAAGTCTCACCGAGCAGGAACGACAAATCCTCGAAGCTGCACGTAAGAAAATGGACCGTCGGTGAGCGGGACGAGCGAAAATCCAGACCGCCTTCGCGCCGTACAGATGCTGCTGCTGTCCACGGCGTTTTGGGCGTTCAGCTTCCCGGCGATGCGCGCGCTCGCCCTCGTGCAACAGGGGCTGTTGCCGGATGCGGACAGTTGGTTTCTCACCTCGCTCGGAGTGATGTATCGCTTTGGCGCGGCGGGACTGGTGCTGGCGCTTTTTTCTTTGCGTGTGATTGCAGCCACCACGCGGCTCGAGATCGAACAAGGCATCCTGCTGGCTGCGTTCGGTTCCGGTGGAATCCTTTTCCAGATGGACGGGTTGACCTACACAAACGCCTCCACTTCCGCGTTTCTCACGCAAGGCTATAGCGTGCTGATTCCGCTGTGGGTCGCGCTGACAACGCGCCGGCGTCCTTCGGGAAAAGTCTTGTTCTGCGTGACGCTCGTGGTTGCCGGCGTGGCGGTGCTCGCCGGATTGAATCTGAATGATTTCAAACCGGGCCGTGGCGAGGCCGAGACACTTCTTTCATCGGTGCTGTTTGCCGGACAGATTCTCGCCCTCGAACATCCGCGCTACACCGCAAACCGATCGGCAAACTTTTCCGTGGTCATGTTTTTTGCGATGTCGCTGTTTGCCTCTCCTGTTGTCTGCATCACAATGCCCGATGTCGCCGCGTGCATGAGCGCGTACGCTTCCGTGGCCGCGTTGTGTCTGCTGGCCGGGCTGGTTCTGGTCTGCACGCTCGGCGGCTACCTGCTGATGAACCGCTGGCAACGCGGCGTTTCTGCGACCGAGGCCGGGTTGATTTACTCGGTCGAGCCTGTGTTCGCCAGCCTGCTGGCGTTGTTCCTGCCCGCGTGGATTTCAGGCTGGGCAGGCATCCATTATCCGAACGAGCAACTCACGACGCGGCTGCTCATCGGCGGCGTTCTCATCACGGCAGCCAACATCATCTTGCGACGACGCTGAATGCCGCGTCGAAAGCGCGCCGGTTTCCCGCCCAAAAATTTTCCGCGGAACGGAAATCATGGCAACTTTGCTGCTGGCGTGGTGTATAAGAATGACCGTGACGACACTGGAATCCTTCATCGCGGCTGCGAAACGACAGGGCGCGAGCGATCTGCACCTTGAGCCTGGCCTGCCGGCGGCGGTTCGCGTACGTGGCACGTTGCGGACCGTCGGCGAAACGCTTGCGGCCAAAACCCTTCTCGACATGGCGCATGAGACCATCGGCACGGCAGGCTGGCCGCACTTCCTCGAAAAACGATCCGCTGATTTTTCCCGTGCGCTGGGCGGCGTCCGCTGTCGCATCAATGTGCTCCAAACCTCGCGCGGCGTCGGTTTTGCCATCCGGTTGCTTTCCAGTTTTCAAGCCACGATTGACCGCCTGAACCTGCACCCCGACCTGAAGAGACTCGTCGCACCTTCCCACGGACTCGTGTTGATCAGCGGCCCGACCGGCAGCGGCAAATCCTCCACGCTCGCGGCGATGATCCAGGAGATCAACCTCACTGAATCGCGCCACGTCCTCACTTTGGAGAAACCAGTCGAATACATCTTCCGCTCTCGCCGCGCCTTCATCCGTCAACGCGAAGTCGGTCGCGACACCCCGTCCTTTGAGCAGGGCTTGCTCGATGCCTTGCGCGAAGACCCGGATGTCTTGATGGTCGGCGAAATGCGCGAACCCGAGACGATGCGCCTCACGCTCAACGCCGCCGAGACCGGCCATCTGGTGCTGGCCACCGTCCACTCGGGTTCATGCGCCGAGGCGCTGCAACGCGTGGTGCTCGCCTTCCCGCCTGAAATCCAGAGCAACGTCGCTGCGCAACTGGCGGATTCGCTCGTGGCGGTCGTCTGCCAGCGACTGCGCTTCCGGCAGGACTTGAACCTGCGCGTGCCCGAGTGCGAAATCCTCCGTTCGACCAACCCGGTGAAAGCCTTCATCCGCAACCGCGATTTCTTCAAACTCCCGCAGGCGCTCGAAACCGGCGCAGAGCACGGCATGTGGAGCTTCGACCGTTATCAGGCTTGGATGAACAAGCGCACGCAATGGCACGTTCCAGACGCCGAAGACGAAGCACCCGATCAGGAGGAGATCAACCCGGGCGAAGTTGCACCGTCTTTCCCGATGCCTGCAAAATCCGTTGTGGCGACAGCCTCTCCATCACCGGCAATGCCGGCTCAGACCAAACCGCCGGGTGGTCGCATTGAAATCGAACCGGAAGCTGGCGGCCTGGACGAAGTCATCAAGCGACTGAAGTAGGGAGCAGCAACCATGTCAAAGTGATTGTTTTGGAGTGCGGTGGCAGAGCGGCAGCGGCGACACCGCTTTCGGGCGGGCGGGACATTTGAGAATTTTTCAACGGCCTCCGTGCGTACCAAAGCGGCGTGGCGCTGCGCTTCCCGCCGCAGTCCAAGACGCCGCGCTTTGATTCATGTATCCGGCGCAGCTCCGTGGGAGCGGAATCTTTGTAGAACATCGCGCCAAAAAAAATCTCAAGCCCCGTCGGGGCGGCATATTTCACTCCTACGGAGTGGGTTCATTTTGGTTGGCTGCTTTCTACAAAGATGTCGCGCCTGACGGCGCTTTGGATGAGGTGCGAAGAAAAACGGTCACGGTTGGCTGCGGGCGAGCGCAGGATTAGATATTTTTTGCTCCTGCTTTCTTCTTCTCTTTTCGTTTCTTGAGTTCAGCGAGTTCTTCGGCGAACACAACCTCAAAACTCTTTTCAACAATTTGGGCTTCGCCGGTTTCGTGATCCCAGCGACGAATCACAGCTCGCTCATCAAAGCAATAAACGTCGGCATCACCGATAATCTTCAGGAAGGGCGCGAGTCTCGTGCCTGTGTGTTTCTGAAATTCTTCCGTCTGTTTCCGCATGTCCAACCAATCAGGAACATCGTTCGCAAAACCGTAGGTCATCATACCACGAAGAAAGCTCCAAAACGGACCGACCTCAAGGGGTTTCGCTTTTGGCCAAAACGCTTCCTTAACTTCTATGTAGATACCACCGTATTCCGACATTGAGAACTTCCGAAAATCTTTTGGCAGGGAATAGCCAAGCTGGGTTTCAAAAGCACAAATGACAGCTTCGTTCGGTGCATTGGCGCCGCAAGCAAACACTGAAAAGTCAGCATCCAGATTCGCGTCAATAGCTTCTTTAATGGCGTTTCGGCGGAAAAAGATCATAGATTCTCACTTTCTAAAATCGTGTCGCAAAGTCACGCATCGTGTTTTAGATGCTAGCGCCTTTGAGAATTATTCCAACCGCTTTCCCGCGCGCACTTCCGGCTTTTTAATTTTGCCTTTTCCCATTTTAATTGAGCTATGATTACGCGCTTTTCCCGCCCCGAAATGCGGGCCATCTGGAC
>CAZFNB010000236.1:0-4872 GCA_964520235.1 uncultured Bifidobacterium sp.
CTGGTATGGCGAGGTGAAGGAAGGGCGAACGTATCTGCCAGCGGTGAACAAAAAGTGGGGCGGCACGCGCGTGTTGGCGGGCGGCGTCTCGTGTTATTCATCAACCAACCTTCACGACTGGAAGAATGAGGGCGTGGTTTTGCCCGCCGATGCCCAAAATCCTGAGAGCGACCTTGCCTGTGAAAATGTCATCGAACGTCCCAAGGTGATCTACAACGCGCGCACGAAGAAGTTCGTCATGTGGTTTCATCAGGACAGTCCCGACTACCAGGCGGCACGGGCGGGCGTGGCGATCAGCGACCAGCCGGTAGGTCCTTTCGAGTATCTCGGCAGTTTTCGTCCGAACGCCGGTGCGTGGCCCGTGAACGTCACCGCGAACGACAAGCGGCGCAGGGAAACGAACTTCCTCGCGCGCGATTTCAAAGGAGGCCAGATGGCGCGGGACATGACGTTGTTCGTGGACGACGACGGCAAGGCGTATCAATTGTACGCCTCGGAGAAGAACGCCACATTGCACATTTCTTTGCTGACCGACGATTACCTGAAACCGGCGGGCAAATATGTTCGCGTTTTTCCAGACCGATTCATGGAGGCCCCGGCGGTTTTCAAGCGCAACGGCAAGTATTACCTGATCGCGTCTGGCTGCACCGGCTGGGATCCGAACGCGGCCCGCTCTGCGGTGGCCACCAACATCTTTGGGCCGTGGAAAGAACTGGGCAATCCGTGTCGCGGCGACGACGCAGAAATCACCTTCAGAAGTCAAAGCACGTTCGTGCTGCCGGTGGCTGGTCGCCCGGACACGTTCATCGCGATGTTTGATCGCTGGAAGAAATGGGACTTGCAAGACTCGCGCTACGTCTGGTTGCCGTTGGAATTTGACGCGCAGGATCAGCCCATCGTCCGCTGGCAGGAGCGTTGGAAGCTGTCGTCCGAGGGCGAACACTGAAACGTTTCCAACCAACATCAACACCCAGCGTTACTGACCCAAACATTTAACTATGCTCACCCAACTTGGATTCATTGATTACCTCATCCTGCTGATCTATCTAGGTTTCGTCATCGGGATTGGTTTCGCGCTGAAGCGATACACCAAGAGCGCGGAGGATTTTGTCCTTTCGGGCCGCGCCATCCCAGCACTCGCGTTGTGCAACCGGAAAACCTGAGCCTTAAATGAGTGGAATGACCTCCAATACCGGCTTCAGCAGCCGTGCTGTCAGTCTATTTGCCAAAGCATTCGGACGGCCCCCGCGCTGGATCGCCTCCGCGCCGGGTCGCGTCAACCTCATCGGGGAGCACACCGATTACAACGACGGTTTCGTCCTGCCGATGGCCCTCGAACAACGCACGTTCATTGCCGCCGATGTCGCCAACGATGATACGGTGACGTTGTACAGCGTCACCAACGGCGAAGCGGCCAGTTTCAAAATCGCTGATGACATGAAACCGGGCGAACCCGCCTGGGCCAACTACGTCAAAGGCGTCGTTGCTGGATTTGTCCGACTCGGTTCTCCCCTCAAAGGATTCAACGTCGTCATTGATTCGGACGTGCCGTTGGGCAGCGGCCTCTCCAGCAGCGCCGCGCTCGAAGTTGCCACCGCCACGCTGATGGAAGCCATCAGCGGCACGCGCATGGACCCGGTCAAAAAGGCGTTGCTCTGCCAGAAGGCGGAGCACGAGTTTGCCGGTGTGCCGTGCGGCATCATGGATCAATTCATTTCCGCCTTGGGCCAGAAAGATCACCTGCTGCTGATTGACTGTCGCTCCCAGGAAGCCAAGCCGGTGCCGTTCAATAACCCCGAACTGGCGCTCCTGATCATCAACACCAACGTGCGCCATTCCCTTGCGGATGGAGAATACGGCAAACGCCGCGCGCAATGTGAGGCTGCTGCGGCGGTGATGAAGGTGCGGTCTTTGCGCGATGCGTCGCTGGATAAACTGGCCGCAGCGAAAACTATTCTTGATCCGCTGATCTTTCGTCGCGCCCGCCATGTGATCACGGAGAATGATCGCACCATTGCAGCGGCGCAGCACATCCGTTCCGGGCAATGGGAGCGCGTCGGCAAGCTGATGTACGAAAGCCACGCCTCGCTGCGTGACGACTACGAAGTGAGTTGCGCCGAACTGGACCTGGTGGTGGAACTAGCGCGAAAAGTTGGCGTCGCGGGCGGCGTGCTCGGTTGCCGGATGACCGGGGGAGGCTTTGGCGGCTGCGCGGTGGCGTTGATCAAAGCGTCGCAAGCCAGACACATCGGTCACGAAATCTCCGAGGGCTATTTGGCGAAGACCCGCAATCACGCCACCGTCTTACATTCCCGCCCCGGCGCGGGGGCGTCCTTGCAAAACTTTCCGTGAGTTCCGGCATAAGCGCTTTCCAATTGAAAGAGCTGCATCAAGATCGCCGGGCCAACAAGCGTTGAAAGCGGCGCGCAGGTGAACGTGACAGCGGCGGCGCGAAATGAATCCCCGACTTCACTGCGGACACCAAACGAGTAAGGTGGGGCACAAAAGGGCAATCCAAAATATGCTTGAGCATGCGGTGGAATCCGGCACCATCGCACGGCAACTCAGTAGATAAACGGCCGAGTCCCACCACTGTCACCACACATCGCCGACATCATGCCCAGACTCAACCCACCTGATCTTCATCATTTCAATGCGGCTGAGGGCTGGTTGGAATTGGGGTCGCCGTCAGATGCTCTGGTTGAACTGGATCGCATCTCCACGACCGCCAAAGAATGTTTTGAAGCATTGACCTTGCGCTGGAGCATCATGGCTGCGTTCAAATCATGGGACGATTGCGTGCGCATCGCTGAAAAGATTGTCGAGGTCGCGCCCAAAAATTCCTTCGGCTGGATACACCGGTCGTTCGCGCTGCACGAATTGAAGCGGACACAGGAGGCGCGGGCGTTGTTGCTGCCCGCCGCACATCGTTTTCCGAAACAGGACATCATTTGCTACAACCTCGCCTGTTACGAATGTCAGTTGGGCAACACGGAAGCTGCGCGTGAGTGGTTGAAGAAATCCATGCAACTCAAAAAGCCCGGCATCATCAAAGCCCGGGCGCTCTCGGACGAAGACCTCAAACCGATGTGGGCGGAGATCGAACGGATGCAAATCCCCGTGAAGCAGCGCGGCACCGACACGCCGCCTGGTGTCGAATAACCGGTCAATAAGTCCGGATAAGTTCGGATTGCGGCAACCCAACCACAGGCTAATCTGGCATCAAGGTAAGAACCCGGGCATGTTTCAATACGTGCTTTGCCCAAACCCGAAGATACCGATGAAAATACTGTTACAGCACGTGCGCACCCAGCTTTACCTGCGAAGCCTGGGAAACTGGACGGGCAACGCCTACGAGGCGCTGGATTTTCAACATTCCCAACGCGCGATTGACTTCGCACGCGAACATTCCCTCAACGGCGTCCAGATCGCGGTGAAGTTCATTGACAGCCAGTTCGATGAAGTGTTCCCGCTTCCCGAGCCGATGGTTTCCTCCGCAAAAGTTCTGGCCCGGGCGTAAACCCCGTTTTCAATTTCCTCCCGCCCACTTAGGCTGTTGCTTCAGGTGGTAAAGCATTTCGCCGGCTTTCGGCACGAACAGGATTCCCTCGTGCTCGCGGCTGGCAAAGTCTTCTTCGCGGATCGTATTTGGATTACGGTAGCCGAGGTTGATCTTTTTGCAGATGTGTTCGGGGATGCCCGTGGCGAGCGTGACCTTGATGCGGCATTGCTCGACGCCGTTCTCCATCCTGCCGATGCCACGAACGTGGGTGCTGTGCGCGAGAATTCCCCAAGGCTCATCCTTGAACCTGTCCCACTGCGTCAGGAAATAATCACGACAATGATAACCGATGCGCTCAATCGTCTTGCCGTGCGTGACGGAAATCTCGGTGACGTGCGGCGCGTAGATGATGAGTTCGCCGCCGTCGGCTACGACGGGTTCGAGTTTATACATGCCCTTGCCGGCGACCCAGAGATCGTCATACATCAACGGCATCTTCGAGAGCACGGTCTCGAACGGCTTGTCTTTGTAGATGATGTTGACCTGCTTGGAGACTTCGCTGGCGGCGTCCCACGCGTTCTCGGGTAAACCGTACGTGAGCGCGACAAGCGATTTGTCAGGTGCGACGACCATGCAGAAGCAGGTCTTGCTGATTTTCACAAGTGCGCCAGCTTTGTCCACGACCTTCCGAACGGGCGTCCATTTGTTGCCGATGATCATCGGGTTGGTGACCACCGCGCCCAGCCAGTGGAAGAAGTTCAAAATCTTCGGTCCACCGACGCCGGGGAACAGATACTTGTTGCCGCCGGAGAATCCGACGACTTCGTGCGGGAACACCGGCCCGACGATGATGACCTGGTCGTAGTTGAAAACGAGCTTGTTGATCTCGACCGGAACATCCATCGAGAACAAACCGCCCGTAAGTTCCTTCACGTCTGCGGAGGTGAGCGCGCCGATTTCCTTGAGCGCGGCGGGGTTGTCCCACTCGTGATTGAAGAAACGGACTTTCTTGTATTCGTTGCGATGCTGCTCGACGGAAATCTCCAGGCGATTACAGATCGCCTCCTCACTCATCGGCGGATGTGTGCCGAGCGCGGTGAGCACGTCCAATTCCTTGGTTGCCTCTCCGATCTGCGCGAAGATGGTCTTGAACAACAGGCCGACCGGCGCGGTGCGCGTATGGTCGGGCACGATGAGCAGCACCTTTTTGCCGCGATAATCGCCCGCAGGCAACGCCTGGGCAACGAGCTCAGTGACCTGCGCGTCGTTCAACCTGCCCGGAAAAGCTGATTTGGAAATGACATTCTGCACGGTGACAACGTAGAAAATTTCCCGCGCGAAATCCAACGCGGAATGCTGCAATCAAGGGT
>CAZFNB010000237.1:0-4843 GCA_964520235.1 uncultured Bifidobacterium sp.
CCGGCATGTTGAGATTCAACCCGCCTTCATTGCCGTCCAGCGGCACATGCGCGATGCGGTCGCGATAGCCGGGCATCCGCCCGAGCGTGTTGTCCGACCAGTTCTGCATCGTGCTGATGATGGCCCAGACGAATTTGAAAAGCTCTTGAAGCCCGGTGCCGGCGGAAAATTCATTCCGTATTTCGGGAAGGAACTCGTTGTTGTTCTCAGGCATCCAGCCGCGTTTCATTTTCGCGCCAGGGTCGGTGGCGTCATCCGGCACGGCATCAGCGGGAACGAGATTGAAACCCAGCGTGGGCCATCTCGGCAGGGGCGAATCGAAGAAGTGCATGGGGAAATTGCTGCATATTCCGCCGTCGGAAAACCAGCACCGTCGCGGCGGCGCAGCATCGCGGTCATCCCGTTTGTCGTAGGCGTAAAGCGGGATGGCGCAAAGCAGGACGGGGAAACTCAGGCTCATGCGCGTGGCCACCACCACAGGCAGATTCCACGGTTCGGGCAATGGTCGGAAACCCTCATCGCGCCACTCATCGCGCAAATCACTCTCGCGCCCGTATTCGCACAACCAATCCACGACGCCTCCCGGAAATAATTGCCGGAACTCGGATTCGCGAAAGTAAAAGATGTTCTCGCGCAAGTCTTCATCGCTCCGAAATGGCAGCCGGAACGGCCTGCCCCATGTCAGACACGTCGTCATCATTTCCAGCCGCACTTCGCAATCCGTCGGAGCGGGCATTTTTCCAGGAGGCAGCGTTGGATTCCACAACTGCCCGAACGTGAGCGGTGTTTTTTGGTGAGCCAGACCCGCCACCCGGTTCAAGTACTCCGTCAGCCACGGAGTCAGTGCCACTGCTGCACCGTGCTCTTTCTCACAACCACCGCAACACTTCTCCTGCCGGGCGGATGACACTTCACCATTCATTCCCGAGCAAAGGCCGAAGAAATTCCGGGGCACGGTGATGCCGAGTTCGCGCAACATTCCCGCCGCCACCGCCGCCACACCGCCGACCACCGCAACAACCAGTCCAGTGAGAAAACTCACCGCCGTCAATGCGGAGAGCGGATCGTTGCACGCCAGCAGCACGAGCACCAGACCCGGCACGGCTCCGCACAGACACCACGACCAATACTCGATCAACGCCGCGCGCAGCATCCGGAGCGCGCCAGAAGTCCCGGATGCGTTCAATGCGGCGGACAGCACGCGAAACAATCTGCTCGTGCCCTCCTGCGGTTGAAAAAACGTGAACAAGTTTGTGTGACCGCTGGAATTCTTGCCGGACAACAGAAGCGGCAGTTTCTCAACTTCCAGGAAACAATCATCTGGCGGGCTGCGCTTTCGCCCCGATTCCGCCGCAGCAGCCGCGGCGGCGGCAATGGCTCCCGCGCTGGTGCCGCCGACGCTCTTGAGCGTGAAGCTTTTTGCGATCTCCGTCACCGCGCGTGGATACACGACGCCGCTGGTGATGCCACCCTTCATCACCAAGTCGCAAAAGCCGCGCGTTGCGCCGGGCGCATTCAGGCTCATGCCTCCTCCTCCACCTCGATGACGCCGATCTTGCCGCCCCGGGGCAGTTTATTCTCATAGTAATCCGTGATCTTTCCATCGCGCTCGTTGATGGCTGCGGCCACGTCTTCCACTGCGGAAATGAACTCGTCCTTGTTCTCGAGGATGGGAAGCGGAAACGGATACTCTCGGGTTGTTTTCATGTGTTGAAGTTCTAGGGAGCCTTGATCAGGAGGAGGAACTTTTTGACCTTTGTTCGAGTGCGAGGGCCGGTGGGAGCAGCGGCGTTTTTGAGTGTTTGCCGCTGCTCTGAAGGTGACAGCTTTTTGAAATCCTCAATCGTGCCCCGCAATATGTCCGCATCTATGGCCGCCTGGCCTGCGGCTTCGAGTTTTGAATCGGGCAAATTGTCAATAATATCGCCGGCTGACTTGCCAAGCTTTTCGTTGTCCTGCTTCAACTCCTTTAGTCCTGCCGAAGCGGACAAACCTGCGGCGCGCATCAGGTTCGTTTGCGCCTCGCTGTTTTCACTTGCGAGAATTTCCGCAGCCTGGCCAGTGGCGAAAGATTGCTTGATGCGGACGCCGCCCCACTGGCTGACCTTGCGCTCGTCGGCAACAGCCTTGGCTGGAGGCGTTGCACCTGCACCTTCGGCCACTTCGTCACTTTCAGCAGCCTTCAAAGCATCATCCTCGCGGCTGGAAAGATGGATGTCCGCATAGACGGAACGTACCTCCTTCGATTTTTCCACAATCGGAATGATCGTGGCTTCGCTGCGGCGGTAACCCACCAATGCACTCGGATTCAACTCCTGCTCGCCCACCGTAAAATGGATTCCCAGCGTGGTACCGGTCATGAACACCAGCGGAGCTGTATCGGAACTGCCACGAGAACGGTTGTTCTGATGCCCCGCATCCACCCGCGCCGCTGGAGCCGCGCCCGACCGCTCGGAAGCATCGCGACTGGCCGCAAGCGCGGCGGCGTGGCCCGTGGCGAAGACCTGTTCGATGCGATACTTGGGCGGAATGGAAAACTTTACGTCGGAATCCATGCCACCATAGACGGAATGGCTTTCGCCGCTGCCGTCGGTTTTCCGCGGCACGATGGCGGCCTCGAACCGGTTGTGGCTGAAGGAAATTTTGTTCGGGTAATTTGCCGTGCCGGAAATGTCGAGGCCCACGGACGTGTGCGTGACGAAGACAAGGCGATTTTTGCAACCTGATCCCGACAGCAGTAATAGCGCAAGCAAGGCAAGGACTGTTCTTTTCATGGGGTTTGATTGTGTTTGTTTGTTTTCAAATCCATCGGTGTGGCGGCACTGACTTCCGCGCTGAAATAATCAAAACCCGGCCAGCGGCTTGCCCGCATGTCCAGGTCCACGCGGACATTTTCATCAATGACCTCCGTTCTTTGACCGTGATTAAGTCCGGCACCAAAACCGCGCTCACCCGGGCCGGCATCGCCGCCTATCCCCGCCAGTGCCCTGCCGGTAACAATGGCGTAATGATGTTCCGGTGCAGGGACGGTTCTCATTTTCAGATGCCCCAGCGCCCAGATGCCATCCGACCCGGCATGAGAAAGGAAACGCGGCGTCGCGCCGGGAATCATCACGGCGCCGGCTGATTGCTGATTGACCACTTGAAGTCGCTGTCGCTCCAGCCAGCCGAGGCTCAATCCGAAATTTTCACTTCCAATCTCGATGCAGATGCCCGGCACACGACAACCCGTCACAACCGTTGCCAGGCTGGAGTTGGTGACGCAAGACAACCGCAGATTACCGAAACCCCACAAATGTTCCGCGCCGTTTCGGGAATCGCTGTATCGCACCGCGCAACCTGCCGACGCAACAAGCAGAATGCCCGGTACCAGAAAAATCAGGCATCGCAGCAGCCGACGAGTGACGGGGAGTCGGAGGGGACGTGAGGATTCAAATGCGCGCCGCGATGAAACCGGCGGCGTTGCGGCAAACATCAGTGTTGCAGGATTCGGCGGCATCCGTGCTTTGACCGGAAACAACACCAGCTTTGAAAGCCGCAGGAGTTTTCCCCTTTGCGGCTATGCATCATGATTAGAAGCGTCAGACCAAAACCAGTAAAGAGTTTTTTCGCGAGCCACGGCGCTCTTGTTTTTTGGCCGGGAGGGAATAACCTAGGCGCATGAAGAACGACGTGGTGTCGGTTCAAATCCGGGGAATCCTTCCCGCCAACAGCGGCTGCGCGCTGTTTGTGGGCAATGACGAGAAGGTGTTCGTCATCAACGTCGAACCGCAGATGGGCCACATCATCGGCATGTTCCTCCGGGACGCGCCCAAGGAACGTCCGCTCACTCACGATCTCATCCAAAGCATCTTCAAAGGATTCTCGATCAACGTCGAGCGCGTGGTCATCACCGAACTCAAAAACTCCACCTACTTCGCACGCCTGATCCTTCAACAGCAAAACGAGGTGGCGCGGAAGATTGTCGAGATTGACGCGCGCCCGAGCGATTGCCTGGCGATTGCGTCGGCTCATAAAAAACCCATCTTTGTCAGCCGCGCCTTGTTCGAGCAGGTCGAAGACATGAGCGAAGTGCTGGATCGCATCAACCAGGGCGGCGAGGAATCCTCCGACTGACGATGCCTGCCTCCGCCACCAAGCCGGGCAATCCGGTGGCGCTTGTTTGCGGCGACGATGAATTCGCCGTCAAACAATGTGCGCGGGAGCTTTTTCAAAAGTGGTCGGACGAACTCGGCGGCATGGACCACGAAATCATCGAGGCCACGGTTTCCAACAGCGGGGACGCCCTCAAAGCCATCGCCAAACTCAGGGAGGCGCTGCAAACCCTGCCGTTCTTCGGCGGCGGCAAGGTGGTATGGCTGCGCGATTGTAATTTTCTTGGCGAGGAACGGACTGCGCAAACCGGCGACGTGAACGAATCGCTCGCTGAAGTGGCGGAGGAATTGAAAAACTTCAAATGGGGTGCGGTACGGCTGATCGTCAGCGCCGGAAAGGTGGACAAGCGAAAGGTCTTTTACAAAACGCTCGACAAGATCGGCAGGGTGGAGAGTCACGACGGCTGGACGGACAAGGATTGGGCCAATCAAGCGGCGATGGCGGCTCGCGGCGCAATCCAGTCACGTGAAAAGAAGATCGGCGAAACTGCGCTGGCGGAACTGGTCCAGCGCGTCGGACCGCATCCGCGCCAACTGGACGGCGAGGTTGAAAAGCTTTGCCTTTATGTCGGCGACCGTGCGCAAATCGAGATGCGCGACGTGGATGCCATCTGCACACGAAACAAGACGGCACGGGCGTTCGCGTTGGGCGACGCGCACGCGCGCCCGCACATCCCGCAATGTGCCAC
>CAZFNB010000238.1:0-4841 GCA_964520235.1 uncultured Bifidobacterium sp.
CCACTGGCGGCGTACGCCAGATCACACCCGGCCGACAACACGGGCCGCGCTCAATTTTTGTCAACTTCCAGCAACTTGAACGGTTGATCCGCCTGGCCGTTGCCTCTCAATTGAAGCTGCCGGATCTGCATGTTGCGGTAACGGATGGTCGTTTCGTTCGTGTCGTTGTAAGCGCCAAGGCCGACGTGGAAATTTTCATCCGGGAAATCAAATTCCTGTGGAACGTTCGCATCCGTCAGCACCTCGACGCCGTTCACTGTGGCCGTGGCCTTGCCATTTTGAAGACGGAACGTGAACGTGTTGCGGTCGGCATTCAGGCGGACGTTCTTTCTTACCTGCGTGCTTGTCCACGCTTTCGAGAACGAAACGATGTCGCCCTCGCGTTTGTTGCGCTTGATGCGGAACGCATACCATGCCTGCGAGCGAAAATCGGAATCACAATCCGGCATGCCCATGACGAGGCCCGCCTGAAAATCGCCGTTCGATGTTTTGACGATTTCGAATTCGCCGCGCACCTCAAAATCCCTGCCGGGGCGCAAACGCGGGTAGAGCAGATGCCCTTCCGGGCCGCAGTCGAGCGCGAGTGTGTCGGCGGCGAGTTGAACCGGCCTGCCCCAGGTGATGGTCCAGTTGCCGTCGTTGACATGATTGGGGAGGAGCGGAATCCATTCACCCTTCGCGAGGCGCTGTTCCTGATCCAGCAGCGCGAGCTGTAATTTTGAAAACGCAAACGTGCGTTCATCGGTGTTGGTGATGTCTGAGAGAGAATTGTAGATCTTCACGGCGGATTTCAGGTCGCCGATGTTGCGGTTGTTTTCCGCGTCTGCCACAAGCCGGGCGCAGGGGCCGGTGCGAGCGGCGACTTCGAGCGGCATCGCGGCGAGGTTGACCTGCCAGTTCTTGAGGCTGCTGTTCAGCGGTTTCCAGTCGAGGGCTTCAAGTTGCGCGCGAGAGACATCCAGTTTCCCGGCGATGAACGCCGCCGCCGCGAAAGCGCTGCGCCAGCCTTTTTGCTCGGCCGCGCGTGCCGGTTCGGCGATGTAGCCTTCGTACATCAATTCGAGATCCGGCCAGACATCACGCCGCCCATAAATGTGCTTGCCGATGGGCAGTTCCAACTCGGACTCAACGTCGTTGACGCATTCAAACATCTGGCGCGGCACATCGGTGTCGAAGCGCCCGGAATCCACCGCCATCGCGCCGAACGCCAGCAACGCCTCGTGGCTGCCGTGCCAGCGGGGGCGCAACCCCCATCGCATGTCCGCCCATGCGCGGGAGTAATCCAGTTGCAGTTCGGTGACGCGGTCGAACCACTCCCGCATTTCTGCGAGATCGGACGAACCGAGGCTGACGTAAATCATGCGGCGCGGCGCGGAGACGAGATCAGGCCGAAGATTCCATGCGTTGGTGAGAGCATTCCGCGCGAGATCGAGGTGGCCTGAAAATCCGTCCCAGCCGTCCGATGAAACCGTGTTGGCGTAACCACCACCGCGCGCCCGCCACGCTTCGATGATGTGAAATTCCCCCTCCATCACGAGCGCGAGCCATTCAAAATCCTTTCCCGCGTCCCTGAGGATTTGCAGCGCGTTGGTGCGGTTGCGCTCGAAGAATTTTTCGCCCCAGCCCTCGATCAGATAACGCGCCATCTGTTCCTGATCCTCGCCGCGCAGGCTGCCGTCCTTGAACATCTGCTCAAAATGCTTGATGCCCTCCGCGTCGAGTCTGGCGAGGTGGTTGCGTTGCGACGCCTTGTTGGCCATGGTCGCGACGGCATAAAGGCGCGGGTAGGCCTTGTAACCGGATTTTTCAAAGGCGCGCAGGGCGCGTTCGAGGCGTGATTCGCCTTCGAACCGTTCGATGGCGCGCACGGCGGCGATGGTCAGCACCAGCGCGTCGTCGCATCCGGCGGCGAGGAGTTTTTCGGCGAGCGCACGTGTCTGCAACTCTGAATCATTACCCTCGATTTCGCCTGACCAAAGCTTCATCAGACGGGTGGCGTCGGCGTCCCACGGTTTGTCGTGCAGGCCATGTTGCTCGTAGTTGCCGACCCATTGCCTCGCGCGAAAAGCGTTGCGAAGTTTTGTCACGTCGGCGTCGGTCAGGGTGTTGGTGTTCCAGATGAGCGGTTCGCTGGCGATGCTGACCGCGTCGCCTGTTTCGGTTGTGGCTTGCAGAACCTCATTTCTGACTTCTTTCACGAAACCTACGACGAGGAAACCGAACAAAACGATGCCGCCGATGAACAAGACCGCGCAAACACCGAGTATCCACAGCAGAAGCCGTGTGGATTTGGAGCGCGACACGGATTGAATGGCGGGAGGTGCGGCGACGGGAATGCTGCCGGGCGCATCGCGTCGCAAGACGGAATCGAGCGCCTCCCACTGGGCCATGCCCTCGCGCCAGGCCAGTTCCGAGCCGTTCAATTCTCCGGACATGCGGCGGCGGACGATTTCGTCGAGTGGGAGCACCCCGAGGTTCTGGCCGTGGCGATTCAGATGGTAGTTCATGTTCTGAATACCGGGACAATCTCAGAACAGCGCGCCGGCGGCAAGCCCCGCGCGGCCCGGTTGCGAACAACTTCCCGCACACGCGGCTTTACACCATTTCCCTGCGTGTCTAAAGTCGCGGCATGGCTTCGCAATACGACACCACCGATTTTGTTGACACGGATTTTCAGGCGCACAAGTCGCCCTATGGCACGACTGCGATGACGGCGACCACGCTTCGCGCGCCATCGCGCGAGGAGGTGGATTCGAAAGTCGCTGAAGCACAGCAAAAGCTTGCTGAGTTGAAACGCGCCCAGGAGGAGCTGGAACGCGAGCGCGCCGCGCTTGAGGAGGTCCGCCGCCGCCAGTCCGAGTTTGAAACAGGCCGGCAGGAGATGATCCAGAATCTCACACGCGGCCTCGGGTTGCTGGAGAAAAGCGAATTCACCGCCCGTCGTGACGCCGAGCAGATGGCGAAGACGATTTCGGAGTTTCGGGATGCTCTCGGCAAGGTGCAAAGCATCAGCGAAGAAAACTGGTCAAAGGAAAATTTCAACGTGGAACTGACGCGGGCGCTCACGGTCATCGAGAATGCGCGCATGGAATGGAACGGTGCGCGGCTCAAATTTGCCACGTTGTCCGGCGAGGTTGCCACAGCCACGGCCGGTGGCGAGCCTGCCGCCAAATCCGCGCCGGCGCTCGCGGAGTTGAGCCTCGGGCAGTTGTGCAAACTCGGGCTGGCGTTCACATGGCCGCTGGCAGTGGTGGCGTTGCTCGGTCTCGGTGTGTTGGTGGCGATTTTATTGCGCCCCCATTGAACCGTGACGGCGTGTCGAAGGATGATTGAATTGATTGCATGAGTTTGTTGAAGAAAAAACCGGACCCGATTTCCGATCGCGCGCAACTGCTGACGTCGCAGATCGCGGCGCTTGAGGCGCAGATCAAGCAACTCGACAAACAACTGCACAAAGGCGCGCCGCAGCCTCGGCTGCGTTCCACCGCCGTGCCGCACGGTGCGACCATCAGCCATCATATTTCCGAGCCAGAGACGGTGACATCGTCCACCATCACGTCCCCCGTTGCATCGCAGTCGCCGGTGTTTGAGCCGGTGAATCGTGAGCCGCTCACGTCGCCGGTGACGAACAACCTTGTTCCCGCGCCGGAATTGTACAACGAGCTGGGCGTGCGGAAGTATGATCTGCCTGCGTTGATCCAGCGCGTCCGTGATTTTTTCAAAGGACCGAACGCATCGAACCCGAGGCTGGTGAATTATCTGGCGGCGGGCGGCGTACAGGGGCTGCGTCCGTTGCGAAAAGAGAAGCGCGTGGCGCGCAACCGCTTCTTCGCGCTGGTGGTGTTTTTCTTCCTGATGTTGTTCGGCATCGTGTATTGGTTTTTCAACCACATGTGAAATCCATGCCTCGTCCAGATCAACCAGGATTCGTTTCTCTTTCCATCCCGACTGAAGATGGGAAATTTACAGCCACCTACTCGGGCGATGGGTTGGTTGCGCTGGATTTTCCAGAGAAAGCCACCGCAAAAAAATCGTCAAATAGCGGAACTGCGCACACCAAGACACAGGTCGGCAGGTGGCATCGCCAGACAATCGCGGCATTGAAGCGGGTCTTGAACGGGCGCGAGCCACAAGCGTTGCCGCCGCTGGATGTTTCGGCCGGAACGGGATTTCAGCGGCGCGTGTGGAACGAGTTGCTAAGGATCAATCCGGGTCGCACCCGCAGTTATGGTGAAATTGCCCGGGCCATTGGCAGTCCGAAAGCCGTGCGCGCGGTGGGTGGTGCGTGCGGGGCGAATCCGATTCCTGTGTTGATTCCGTGCCACCGCGTACTGGCGGCGAACCGGAAGATCGGCGGCTTTTCCGGCGGCATGGATTGGAAACGCAAACTGCTCGCGTGCGAAGGTGTGATGGTGTCGGAATAACTGCTCAGGCGGCAGCTTTGGCCTTTAGCAATTTTTGTTTGCGCATGACCATGAGCATGGCGCACCCGCCGATGACGCCAAACATTGCCATCGTCGGATACCAAAGCCCCCAGCCATATTTATCAATCAACCTTCCCGTGATCGGCAGGGCGATCGCCGTTCCGTAGTACTGAAATGAATCAATCACCCCGGAGGCAAACCCTGCCATCTTGCGCCCGCCAATATCCATGGGCGCGGCGGCACCGACAATCGCATGAGTGGAATTGGCGGTGAGTGATACCAGGACGAGAAAAAGGCAGCCGAGGAAAATTCCTGTTGGAGTCGGCCCGACAACACCCATGTAAATCACCAGTGCAGCGCACAGGATGACCATGCTTTCCACAAAGTAGAGGGTCATGGCGACAGGTGGGCGATGGC
>CAZFNB010000239.1:0-4830 GCA_964520235.1 uncultured Bifidobacterium sp.
CGTGTTGACACTCAGAACCTTCACCTTGAACAGTTCCTGAACAGCGGCGCGGATCTGCGGCTTGGAGGCGCGACGATCGGCCACAACGGTGTATTGATTGTGCTTTTCGCCCTGGCGCGTGCCCTTCTCGGTCAGCCGGACGGTTTTGACGATGTCGAAAGAGTTCATGTTATTCCTTGTTCAAACGGGCCTCGACTTTTTCAAACGCGCCGCGCGTGAAGATGAGTTTGCTCGGACGCAGCACGTCGTAGGTGTTCAACGTATCGCTCGTGGCGAGTGAAACCTTCTCAATGTTGCGCGAGGCGAGAACCAGATTCTTGTCCACCCCGGCGGCCACGACGAGCGCCGTGCCTTTGACATCCAACGCTTTGATCACACCGACGAATTCCTTCGTCTTGGGTGAACTGAGCTTGATGTCGTCCACGACGACAACGTCGCCAGCCTTCAAGCGCTCGCTGAGGGCCTTGCGCAACGCGAGTTGCTTTGTACGGGCGTTGACCTTCTTGGCGTAGCTGCGCGGCTTTGGACCGAAAACCACACCGCCACCGACCCACAACGGCGATTGGAACGAGCCTGCGCGCGCGCGGCCTGTGCCCTTTTGCCGCCACGGTTTCTTGTTCGTGCCGGCGACTTCGCCCGCCGTCTTCGTGCAAGCGGTGCCCATGCGTTGAGCGGCTTGATACGCGACGACGGTGTCGTGAACGGCCTGTGTGCCTTTGCCACCTTCGACGAGATCGAATTTGACTTCAAGTTCGCCGGCGGCCTTGCCTTGGGAATTTTTGACTGAAAGTTTCATGGCTGTCCTTTAATTACTTCTTGGCCGGAGCGGGTGCTGCGGCTGCGGCTTTCTTCTTGGCTGCGGGTGCTGACGAGACTGCCGGCTTCCAACCCTTGGGGCGTTTCTTGGATTCACGGATGATGACATAATCACCTTCCGCGCCCGGGAACGAACCTTTGATGAGCAACAGATTGTCCGCCTCGTGAACCTGGATGACCTGGAGGTTTTGCGCGGTGCGTGTGACTTGTCCCATGTGACCGGGCATCTTCATGCCACGCATGACCGTGCCGGGGAACAAACGTTGACCGATCGCGCCAGAGCGACGATGCCAGCCCTTCGCACCGTGCGTCGAGTCACCACCTGCGAAGGCATGACGACCGACAACACCTTCAAACCCGCGGCCCTTTGTAGTACCGATGGCGTCCACATAATCGCCAACCGCGAAGAGTGTCGCGCCGACGGTTTCGCCGGGTTTGACTTCCTTGCTGAAGTTGCGGAATTCCTTGATGCGCTTCACGGCGACACCGTTGTGCTTCTTGATGTGGCCGAGCAACGGCTTGGTGAGGCGCTGTTCCTTCTGGTCGTCGAAACCGAGCTGCACGGCGTTGTAACCGTCCTTGCTGGCTTGTGTCTTGACCTGGAGAACGCGATTCGGTCCGGCGAGAACGACCGTGACCGGATGCAACACACCGTTCGCGTCATAGACGCGGGTGTGTCCGAGTTTTTTTCCGATAAGTCCGAGTGGCATGGCGAGAAATCGTTAAGGGTTCAAATCTTGATGGTGATGTCCACGCCAGCCGGGAGATTGAGCTTCTTCAACTCATCCACGGTCTTGGCGGTCGGCTCGATGATGTCGAGCAGGCGTTTGTGTGTGCGTTGCTCGAAAGTCTCCTGCGACTTTTTATCCGCATGAGGCGAGCGAAGCACGGTGAAACGTTCGACGCGGGTGGGAAGTGGAATCGGGCCTGCCACGCGGGCGCCCGTGCGCTTGACGGTGTCGGCGATTTCGCGCGCCGACTGGTCTATGACGCGGTAGTCATAGGCCTTGAGACGAATACGGATGCGTTGTCCTGCCATACAAAGAACAATTGTCTGTTAACGGTTGAACTGTTTTTACCGCCTCGCTCCGGGCGAAAGCGGACGCGGACTTTAACAAAAAAATCCCCCCACGCAACAGGATTCTTTGGGAAATTTTATACCGCCAAAACCATTGCCCGCACCCGGCGCAATGCTTACCCTCCCCACATTGGCCGGACGTGCATAGGGAAACGGAATCAAGCCATGTATCACATCATTGGCAGTGACGGGAAGGAATACGGCCCGATTTCGGCGGAGCAATTACGCCGATGGCTCGCTGAAGGCCGCGTCAACGCACAAACCAAGGCAAGACCTGCCGATGCTGCGAATTGGCAGACTCTCGGCACTTTGCCGGAATTCGCGGCGGCCCTTGTATCGCCACCTCCGGTAAATCCCTCCTCTGCGCCATTCCTTGACCAGCCTCAAAAAACGAGCGGCCTCGCCATCGCTTCGCTCGTGCTGGGAATTCTCGGACTGTTTTGCTTCGGATTGACTGCTGTGGTCGGGCTTGTCCTTGGGATTGTCGCGCTGGTAAAGATCAATAAAAGCCAGGGCCGCCTTGCCGGGAAAGGAATCGCCATCGCGGGCATCGCCACCTCGGGCGCGTTTTTGCTGATGCTTCCGCTGTTTGCGGCCATGTTGCTGCCCGCGCTGGCCAAGGCCAAGGAGAAGGCGCAAGCCATCAACTGCGTCAACAACGTCAAACAGCTCTCGCTCGCCGTACGCTTGTATGCGATGGACAGCAATGACAAGTTCCCATCCGCGACCAATTGGTGCGACCTGATTCTCACCAACGTGGGAAGCGCCACGGTGTTTGTGTGTCCGTTGGGATCCAATCCCCGTTGCGGTTACGCCTACAACAGCAAACTGGATGGATTGAAAGATGGAGAGATCAATCCGCAGACCGTTTTGTTTTTTGAAAGCAACACCGGCTGGAACGCCTCGGGTGGCCCGGAGCTGTTTTCCGCCCATAAACATTCCCGGACAAAGATCGTGATCGGCTATGCTGACGGTTCGGTGGTCATGTTGCCGGTTTCACAATTCGACACGCTGCGATGGGAGCCGTGAACTTTATGCGCCATCCCTGTCAAACCCTCGTGAATTTGGCTGTTTCAAATCCAACATTTTCGTCATCATCAGCCGCAGACGTGATAGTGCAACACTAACATCAACTCGACAAAACCATGTTCAAAATCATCGGAGCAGACGGCAAGGAATACGGTCCGGTATCGCTTGATCAATTGCGCCAGTGGATGAGCGAAGGCCGGGTGAACCTTCAGACCAAGGTGTTGCCCGAGGGCACGACCGAATGGATCAGCATCGCGCAGGTGCCTGAACTGGCCGGGGCAACGCCGCCACCACCGCCATCGCCCGGTGTGTTTCAAGCAGCACCCACTTATGGAAACGAGGACGCCGCAGCCAAAGTCAAAGGCCCGGCCATTTTCATTCTCGTACTCGCCATCCTTGATGTGCTCGCTTCCATCGTCGGCATGATCATGATGGCCGCCGGCAACACGATGATGAAATTTCCCGGAATGCCCGAGCCGCCGCCTGAACAACTGGCAATGCAGCAAAAGATGATGGCCCTGTTCAGCCTTCCGTCCTACATCATCGGCCTGCTCGTCGCAATTTTCTGCATCTTCGGCGCGCTCCGCATGATGAAACTCAAGGGCTACGGCATCGCAATGACGACAGCCATCCTGACGTTGCTGCCGTGCGGTGCCTGCTGCTGCCTCCTCAACCTCGGTGCGGGCATCTGGGCGCTGGTCGTTTTGAACAAGCCGGAGGTCAAGTCATCGTTCTCGTGAGTTCAATGACAACGGAAGAAAACATCATTCCACCACCGTTGGAGGATGCGCGTACTGCATCTGAGGAAAATTCGTCGCTCTGGTTTTCCCTCATTGGCGCGCTCGCCGTACTGTTGACGGGCGTGGTGTTTTACTTCGTTGACCCGGTGCAGCACAGCATTTTCCCCCGCTGCTTCTTTCATCAACTCACCGGCCTGCATTGCCCCGGCTGCGGCGGCCAGCGCGCGCTGCATCATCTGGTGCATGGCGAAATTCTCACGGCCCTGCGCTGCAACGCGCTTTTGTTCGCAGTCACGACGCTCGCCGCATGGATGCTGGCTCGTGCATTCGTCAAACAGTTTGCCGGACGCGCATTGCCTTCGCCCTTCGAGCATCCGCGCCTGTGCTGGGCGCTGGCGGGACTTGTGGTTTTATTCGGCGTGCTGCGAAACCTGCCCGGCTTTGCGTGGCTCGCGCCGTGAATGTAAAACGAGATTGAACAATGTATAAAATCATCGGAGGCGATCAAAAGGAATACGGCCCTGTCAGCGCGGATCAATTGCGCGCCTGGATCGCCGAAGGCCGCGTCAACGCGCAAACAAGAGTCCAGCCCGACGGCTCAACGGATTGGGTCGCACTTGGCACATTGCCCGAATTCACCGGATCGTTTGGAGCGAAACTTCCGCCACCGCCGCCGTCTGCGTTCCCGCAGGGAGAGTTCGGCCCGGAGGTTCTCGAACGTGATTACACGATCGACATCGGCGATTGCGTCGGACGCGCATGGAATCTGATGCAACAGAACATGGGCTTGTTGATCGGCGCCACGGCGATCTATTTCGGGATCGAACTGGGAATGGCAGTTCTCGGGGCGATTCCGTTCATCGGACCGCTTTTTTCAATCGCCAACATCGCCGTCGCAGGCCCGATGATGGGCGGGCTTTACTACGTCATCTTCTGCGCGATCCGAAAACAACCCGCAACAGCAAGTGATGTCTTCGCAGGGTTCCGCATCGCGTTCGCATCGCTGATTCTTGGCAGGATCGTGCCGGGCATTCTGGCTGCGCTATGCCTGATTCCAGCAGTGATCGTGATGCTCGCCGCGATGTTGCCCGCGATCATCCAGAATCAAAAGGAGCCGCCCGTGGCCGGCATCATCATCTCGGTCGCGGCATTCCTCGTATGCCTGAT
>CAZFNB010000240.1:0-4824 GCA_964520235.1 uncultured Bifidobacterium sp.
CAGCAACAACATCGCGGTGTTGAATCCGCTCACGAACAACCTCGTGCATCGCTATCCGTTCACGTCGGACGCCTCGGACATCGTCGGCACGGCACACGGCACGCTTGAAGGCGGGTCGGTGATCCTCACGAACAACTGCGTGTTCAACGGCTCGTCCGCATTCGTGAACCTGCCGAACGATCTCGTCACCGGGTTGACGTCGTTCACGATTGAGACATGGGTCACCGACCTTGGCAGCGGTGGTTGGGGGCGCATCTTTGATTTCGGGAACAACAACGCGGGCGAAGATCTTCAAGGCACCGGCACGCAGTATATGTTCATGTCGCTGCCGAGTGGTGCTGGCAATCTGCGTTTCGCAGTCACCACTGCGGGAGGTGGAGGCGAGCAGCTTTGCGAATGGGCGGGCAACCGTCCCGCCGTCGGCGCGAAAGCGCACATCGCCATCACACTCGACGACGCGAGCAACACGGCGCGGCTCTACGTCAACGGCGCGCAGGTCGGCATCAACACGGGCGTGACTCTCACGCCAGCCGCGCTTGGCAGCACCGTCAACAACTGGCTCGGCAAATCCGTCTGGCCCGATCCCTATTTCAACGGCGTGATGGATGAATTCCGCATCTACGACATCGCGCTGCCCGCAAGCATCGTGATGACCAACTATCTCAACGGCCCGGACGGCATCCCGACCACACCGCCTGCGGTGGCGAATGATTCCATGACGCTGAATCCCGGCGCGAAGGCCATGATCTCCGTGCTGGCGAATGACACCGGCCCGGCCATCGCGTCAGGCACGCTCGAAGTCGTGAATCCTCCTGCCAACGGCACGGCCACGATTGTGAACGGCAAGATTCGATACGCGCACAACGGTTCGCCTGCCACGAGCGATGCGTTCACGTATCGTGTGCAGAATGTTCTTGGAGCGACTTCAGCAGTGGCGACCGTTTCATTGACGATCTCGAACACGCTGCGTCTTGCTGCGCCGACGCTTGCGATGCCGTCATCTGCGCCCGCGACCGGCTACCAGTTCGTGAATGCCTTTCCCGGACTCACGTTCGAGGACGCGCTCGCCATCACCACGCCGCCGGGTCGCACGAATCAAATCTTCGTCGTCGAACGTCGCGGTCGCATCTCCTACGTGCCGGACATCAACGCCGCGTCACCGCAACGGCTCGTGCTTCTCGACATCTCGAATCAGGTGTCTTTTGACGACACCGTCGAGGGTGAACTCGGATTGTTGGGGCTGGCGTTTCATCCAGGGTTCCAGACGAACGGTTATTTCTTTGTGTTCTACACTGCGCCGGGCGGCTCACCTTACATTGACCGGCTCTCACGGTTCACCGCCGACCCGGTGGCGCTCACGGTCAACACCAACACCCAACTCCGCCTGTTCGACGTGGTGGATCAGGCGTTCAACCACGACGGTGGCGACCTGCATTTCGGCCCGGATGGCTACCTCTACATCGGCACGGGCGATGAAGGGGATCAATTCAACTTCCGCCAGAACGCGCAGCGCATTGACAAGGATTTGTTCTCCGCGTTGCTGCGCATTGACGTGGACAAGAAACCCGGCAGCGTCGAACCGAAGCCTTCCGCGAACACAACTACGATCTACACGAACGGCAGCGGGCAGGCGTACTATTCGATTCCGCCAAACAATCCGTTCGTGAACGCGACGACGTATCTCGGCTCGTCCATCAACACCAACACGCTGCGCGCGGAAATTTTCGCCACCGGCTTTCGTCACATCTGGCGGTTCTCGATCGATACCAACGGCGAGGTCTGGGTCGGCGACGTAGGGCAGGGGACGTATGAAGAAGTGTGCGTCGTCACCAACGGCGGCAATTACGGTTGGGCTTACTACGAGGGACTCAGCCCGACGACATCGCTCTACACAGGCCAGCCCACGTTGCTCTCCAATCCGCCGCCGCAGTTCGTTCATGCCCCGCCGGTCTGGTTCTACCCGCACACTGGAGTGTCCGGCAGCAATCCGCAGTATCGCGGTAACTCCATCACCGGCGGACGCGTTTATCGCGGCTCGAAGATTCCTGAACTTTACGGCCACTACATCTTCGGCGATTTCGTTTCGGCGAACATCTGGTCGCTCATCCGCACCAATGGCGGTGTGATGACCAATCGCATCGGTGGCGTCATCGGCGCGGCGGGATTCGGTCTCGATCCCGGCAACGGCGACGTGCTCGTGGCGAATTACGTTTTCAACCAGGTGCAACGCCTCGTCAAAGTGGACACCTCCACCAGCAGTTCGTTCCCACAGACGTTGAGCGACACCGGCGCGTTCGCTGATCTCGCCGACCTCGCGCCCAATCCCGGCATCGTGAGCTATTCGCCCATCGTCGCGTTCTGGTCGGATCACGCCATCAAGAGCCGATGGTTCTCGATTCCCGACGTGACGAACAAATTCACACACGTTGCCGACGGCAACTGGACACTCCCGACCGGTTCGGTCTGGGTGAAACACTTCGACATGGAACTGAATCGCGGCAATCCAGCCTCGAAGATACGGCTCGAAACCCGTTTCCTCGTGAAGAACTCCGGCGGCACCTATGGCGTGAGTTACGCGTGGAACGCGGCGGGCACGGAGGCGACGCTCGTTCCCGATGGCGGCACGAACTTCAACCTCACCATCACGAACGGCGCGAACGTCTTCACCCAGCAATGGGCGATTCCATCCCGCACGGAATGTCTCGCCTGCCACACCGTCGCGGGCGGGCACGCGCTCAGTTTCAACACGCGGCAATTGAATCAATACGCCGCGATGAACGGTTACTCCGGCAATCAACTCTCGCAGTTGAGCGGCGGAAATTATTTCTCCAATGCCATTCCTGCTCCGGCCACGTTGCCCGCGTATTCCGTTGCGTCCAACAACGCCGTCAGTCTCGAACATCGCGTGCGCTCCTATCTCTCCGTCAATTGCGTGCAATGTCATCAGGCGGGCGGCACCGGGCCGGACTCGTGGGATGCGCGCGCATGGCTCTCGATGGACGGAACGAAACTCATCAACGGCGAGGCTTACAACAACGGCGCGAACCCGGCGAACAAGCTCGTCGTGCCGGGTGACTCGACACATTCCATCGTTCTGCAACGCATCCGTGGCAACGGTTTCAGTCGGATGCCTCCGCTGGCGACGGCAGTGATTGATGAAGTCTCAACCAACTTGTTGCACACATGGATCTCCACTGAACTCACGAACCGCCAGAGCTTCGTGCAATGGCAGTTGGCCATCTTTGGTTCAACGAACACCGCCAGCGCTCTCGCCACAGCCGATCCTGACAACGACGGTGCGAACAACTATTACGAATACCTGACGCAGACATCGCCCACGAACGCCGTGCCTGCGCCGTGGAAGATCGCGATTGATGAAACCGCCGGGACGGTGAGCGTGGAGTTCCAGCGCATCGCCAATCTGGGTTTCCTCGTCGAGACGACCGCCAGCGTGCTAAGCCCGGTGACCTGGACGCACTGGGATGTTCCGTCAAACGTGCTCTGGTTCAGCGCGTCGAACTTCACTGACTCGGTCACGGGTCCGTTGACTGGCACAAACCAGTTCTTCCGCGTCAGACTCGTTACGCCTTGATCGTCGCCACCGATGTGCGCACGGCTGGTTCTGGCGCGTGGACGGCGCAAGCACTTACGAGCGGACCAAATCAATCTTGCTGAAAGTCCTGCGGCAGCGTTGCCCCCCCGGGGCGACCCGCAGCGCCCGCCAACACCTCGCGTGTCATGGAAACATGCGACAACCCCATCGCACTTCGAGGCTGAATTACGCTTCCCGCTTTCCGATTGTGACGGCAGACTCGTTTCGAACTTTTATGAAACCACACCGCGCTCTGATTCTCAGCCTGCTTGTGATGCTGGCAGCCACCACCCCGACGGCGGCCAACGTCATGTTACATCCCTTGTTCGCCGACCACGCCGTCTTGCAGCAAGGCGTGCCGGTGCCGATCTGGGGTCAGGCCGAGCCGGGCGAGAAAGTCACGGTGGAATTCGCCGGGCAATCCGTCGCGACCACGACCGGTCCTGATGGCAAATGGATTGTTCGCTTGGCACCGCTCACCGTCGGGGAACCGCAAACGATGACGGTCCGGGGCAAAAATACCATCGTGCGGACCAACCTCCTCGTCGGCGAAGTCTGGTTGTGCAGCGGCCAGTCCAACATGGAGCGTCAACTCGGCCTGCGCGCCGGGCAACAACCCATCACCGGCTGGGAAGCGGAGGTCGCCGCCGCGAACTATCCCGCCATCCGCCATTTCGGCGTCGCCCAGACCAAGGCCTACACACCGCAGCAAACCGTGACCGGCAGTTGGTCCGTCTGCACGCCGGAGACCGTGAAGGATTTCACCGCCGTCGGCTATTTCTTCGGGCGCGATCTGCATCTCGCGCGGCGCGTGCCGATTGGTTTGATCCACAGTTCCTGGGGCGGCACTCCGGCGGAAGCGTGGACGAGCGAAGCCACCTTGAGCACGCTGCCGGATTTCGCCGGCCCGCTGGCGCAATTGAAAAATTACCTGGCGAACCCCGAGCAAGCCGAGCGCGACCGCCGCGCCCAGCAGGATGCCTGGTATGCGCGCGTGGACACTGGCTCGCAGCCCAACGCCCTGTGGAGCGCAGTGAATTTGAACACAAGCGATTGGAAGCCCATGACGTTGCCGGCCTTTGTGGAAAGCGCTGGTTACCCCAACTTCGACGGGGTGTTCTGGTTGCGACGCACCTTTGATCTGCCGGAAAACTGGAACGGCGCGGACGTGGAATTGCACCTCGGCTGCGTGGACGACAACGACACCACGTGGATCAACGGCCAGGTCGTCG
>CAZFNB010000241.1:0-4816 GCA_964520235.1 uncultured Bifidobacterium sp.
AAAAATCCCGCCTGTGAACCAGGTTGAAATCGGCAGGGCGAACATGTTGTAGCCATAGCTTGTCGGCCAGTCAGGCACAGCCATCCCCACACCGTGACTTGTCACCAACCCGCCCATTCCCACCAAACCAAGCGTCGCCAATGCCGTCAACACGGCGAAACGATGAAGCCACGGATCGAACTGGAATTGCTTCTCAACCACGGAACAAACAAAAACCGCTGCGGCTTTTCCAACCGCAGCGGTTTCCCAAATTGGATAAAACTATTTGACCTCGATCTCGAAGTCAGCCTTCGCGCCATCGGCGGTGACTTCGATGTCCTTGACGACACCGTTGTAAGCCGGCGCGTGCGTCTTGCGATGCAGTGCCTCGATCTTGTACTTGCCCGGAGGAACGTCCTTGATGGTGAACGTGCCATCCTTGCCGGTGACTGCAAAATACGGATGATCCACCACCGTCACGTAGGACAACATCCACGGATGCACGTCGCACTTGAACTTGAGGAAATTCTCCTCCTTGCCATACGAAAACGTCAGGTCGGGCGCACCAGCCATCTGCGGTTTGTTTTCCTCACCGTTGCCGGTTACAGCCGGAACAGTATGCACGTTGTGCATGACGGGGTCGGAATTCTTCACGGTGATTTTCTGGCCGGTCTGAACCGCGCCAATGTAGGGAAGATATTCGCAACCTTTTTGATCCACGACCAGCGGCGCGGCGCTTGCGCCCGTGGATTTGCCGCTGACACCGCGCAACACCACGACGGTGTCCGCCAGCCCGCCACTCGCATCCGCCACATAAAAGCGCGTCTTCACCGGCCCGGGTTGAAGTTTGCCACAACTGGCGTCCTCCTTGATGGCGGTGATTTCCTTTTCAGCGGGAGGCGTGCCCTTGAGCGTGACCTTGCCCGTGATATTGCCGGCGGCGGCGATTTGCAGCGCCGCAGCAAAACCTGCGACGATGCCGAGAGTGCGATTCAGTTTCATAGTTTTTTTGGTTCTATAAATAAGGCGGGCGAAGCGTAGCAATCCAACCGCCTTGAAGCAAGGCCGGGGAAAGCTGTTTTCCTTCCGCTCATCATGGGTTTGACGGCGGCTTATCCGATGAATTCAAAACGGCACGTCGTCCGGCGGCGCAGTCTTGAGTTCGTTCATTACCTTCGCCATCGCCAGGGCGGTTTGCGCGGCCTCCGTTCCGCGATTATGCCTCCGCCCGAGGCAACGCACGCGCGCGTGCTCCTCCTTCTCGAACACAAACACACCATGAATGACCGGAAGCTTTTGCTGAACCTGAATCTGCGCCAGTGCGTGCGTGACGCCCCAGCCCACGTGCTGCGCATGACTCGTCTGCCCCTGAAAAACCACTCCGAAACAAACCACCGCCTGATATGCGCCTGACGCCGCAAGCCTTGACGCCACGGCAGGGATCTCAAACGCCCCCGGCACACGCACCACACGCACATCCGCCCGCGCCCGCTTCAACTCCGCCTGCGCCGCGCGAACCATCGCATCCACGTAACGTTGATTGTATTTCGACGCAACAATTGCGAACGCGCCGCGCACGCCGCGCGCTGCCCGGCTTTTCCTGTTTGCTCTTAACATGGTGGAAAATCTACGAACGGGCGCGGGGAATTGACGAGCTTAAAACCATTTATGTCCCCAAAAAGGCAGACAAATCACCGTCTTGCTGGATTCTATTCTCCGGAACTTCTCCGGGCGGAAGCCAGCTTCACACGAGATTCGCGTTCAAGCACACGTTGCAGAAAGTTGAGCTGTGTATCGCTCGGTGCGCGTTGCAATTCCAGCGCCAGGACAGTCCGCGCCTGTTCCCACCGGCCTGCTTCCACTTCCGCCAGCACCAGCTCTGATGGAGAGACTTCTTCATCCGCCGATTTGCTCCGTCGCAATGCACCGGCTTGCAGCACGCATTGCACATCCTTCTGCTCCTTTGTCACGCGCAGATGCGACATCAATTCCTCGTTCACGGACGAATAGGTTGCAAAGACGGCCTTTACTTCATCAGGCGCAAGGCCGGCCAGTGTCGCCCGCTTTTCGCGCGGTGACAGCGCGGACAGCCGCGTGCGTTCGTCGTAGCGTTGAAGCAGGCTTGAACGTTCACCGATGAAAAACGCCTCCGGCGCGGCATACTCCAGCACCGGATACAAATCACTTTGAATCTGCCCATTGCCCGCAATCGCAAAAGCCGTCCGCTGGGACGCCAGTTGCCGTGCCAGCAACGCCTCCGGCGAACGAATCCCGATCGCCGCCATGTCCGCGCGCACGGCATCCATCCGGAAACATTGCCCGAACACCTCGGGATCGCCCGGCCACGGTTGCATCGAACCAAGCATCACGATGTCGCCCGTGCCCGTATCCCACACCTCCACGTTCGGGAACACCGAACTGAACGTGCGCAGCACCAACGCCACGATGCCATCGCTCATTTCATAGACGTGAAACCATTGCGCAACCACGCCGCCCGGTTTCAACCGGCTGGCGGCAATCTCATAGTATTCCCGGCTGAACACGCTGCCCACGCCTGCCGTCCACGGATTCGACGGCTGCGTGATGATCACGTCGTATTGCTGCGGCTGGAGTTTGAGCACCGTGCGGGCATCCTCGTCCCACACGCGCACGCGGGGATCGTCGAGCACGTTGCGATTCCAATCCGCGAACAACCTCCCCGCCCGCACGACCGGCTTGCAATTCTCCGCCACGACAATCTTCTCGACAGGGTACGACAGCAACGCTCCGGCGGAAATTCCAGAACCCAGCCCGAGAATGAACACGTCCTTCGCATCGCCGCCGCGCGCCAGCATCGGCAGGTGCGCCACCATCATCTGCGTGCAATAATCGCCGCGCGTCGAGGCGTCCGGCTTGCCGTTGATGCGCAATCCGGTTTCGGCAGGCGTCACCAGGCCGTCCCCGCGCTCCACCGACACCGTCGCGTCCGGTGCGTCTTCATAGAACAAGATTGAAATGTGGTTCTTGCGCAACTGAATTGTCAGCGGATTGAACTCCGTTTCGCGCGCGCGGAAAACGCCCGAACTCATCACATGCCGCCAGTCGTCGCCACCAAAGACAAACAACGCGGCTGCCAGCGCACAACAGCCCGTTGCTGCGGCGCCACCGAACCGCACGCGATTTCGCCGCGCCGCCACCAGTGCAACGGCCGCCAGCGCGAACGCCAGCACGCCGAATGCATTCCGCAATCCGACCAGCGGCATCAGCACGAAGCCTGTCACCAACGTTCCGCCGACTGCGCCCATGGTGTTCCACGTCAGTAAAGCGCCCACTTTTTCGCCCAGCGGCGCACCCTCGCGTGACACCGCGCGGATCATCAGCGGCAGCACTGCCCCGATGCACGCGGCGGGCACACCCAGCACCACGAGCGACATTCCCGCCGAGAGAGTTTGATTGAACAAATAGCCGGTCGGTGTACGACCGAGGCCCGTTCGCACGATGCGATAAAAATCCACCCACCGCTCGATGTTGAACACGAGCAGCGTCACCCATGCCGCCGCCACGCAAAGCAGTGCCACCACGAGTGCGTCGTTCGCGCGACCCGACCTCCGCCCCGCAATCCACGCCGCCCCAAGGCCGATGCCGAGGATGAACGAAATCAAAACAATCGCGAACGATTGGAGCGATGATCCAAAAATCAGCGCGAGCGATCGCGCTGCCAGCACTTCGAGTCCCATTGAAACGAAACCAGTCGCCGCCACCATCATCCCGGCCCAACGCAATGCGCCCGTGGAGGACGATCCGGTTTCATCTGGAGCTTGAGGAGCAGCGGGCGCGGCGTCAGCCGGCTTTTCACGCCGGCCCAGAATCATTCCCGCACCGCCCACGGCCACGTTCACCAGCGCTGTGGCCTGCAACGCGCCGACCATTCCGAGATTTCGCACGAGCCAGAATCCCGCGAGCGCAGAACCGGCCACCGCTCCGAGACTGTTCACGGAATAAAACCGCGCTGAACGACGGCCCGCATCATCACAATTTTTTTGCAACCACGCAGCCAGCAACGGCAGCGTTCCACCCATCAAAATCGTCGGCCCGAGCAGCAAGGCCAGCGCAAGCACACCTTTGAGCACCACCAGCAATGTCGCGCGTTCAACGATGCCGCTGCCGATGTTGACAAAGATACCGTCCGCAATCCGATCCAGTTGCGGGAAGAAGAAGGCATAAACCCCGATGACGATTTCCAGGTAGCCATACACGGCCAGCGGTTGTTTGAAACGATCCGCCCAGCGCCCGAACAATTTATTGCCCAGCGCCAGCCCGCCCATGAAGGCCGCCAGCACCACGGTTTGCGCGTAGATGGTGCTGCCGAACATCTGCGAGAGAAATTTCGACCAGACGACTTCGTACACAAGCGCGGTGGCACCCGAGCAGAAGAACAGGCAGAGCACTATCCATGCACGGTAACGGTTCAGCATGCCTGACGTTCAAGCAGACCGCAGACCACGCATCCAGATTGAAACCATTGCGTTGTGAAACAGCGTTTCTGGTCGTCAATCGGGACGCATGGGTTCAAATGTGGGACAGCAATGAACCCGCAAAGCCAGATCAAACCATCACAACAAATGCCCCATCTTCGTCCGCTTGGTTTTCAGGTAGCGTTCGTTGTGCGGGTTTGGTTTCACACGGATCGGCACCTGCTCCACGATTTTCAAACCATAGCCTTCCAACCCGACTACTTTCTTGGGATTGTTCGTCAGCAGCCGGATGGTTTTCAAGCCGAGGTCGCAAAGGATTTGTGCGCCCAGGCCGTACTCACGCAGATCCATTCCGTAGCCGAGTTTCTGGTTCGCCTCCACGG
>CAZFNB010000242.1:0-4811 GCA_964520235.1 uncultured Bifidobacterium sp.
CTTCACCTGGTGGGTGAACCGCAAGGACGCGCAAGGCCGCAACATTTTCCAGGGCGGTTTCCTTGGTCTCGACAACATCGGCGTGTTTGATCGTAGCGCGCCGCTACCGACCGGCGGCTTCATCAATCAAGCCGACGGCACGAGCTGGATGGCGATGTATTGCCTGAACCTGATGCGCATCGCGCTGGAGCTGGCGCGGCACAACAAGGTTTATGAGGATATCGCGACTAAATTTTACGAGCACTTCCTCCATATCGCCGAAGCGATGAACAACATCGGCGACGAAGGCATCGGCCTCTGGAACGAGCAGGACGAATTCTACTACGACGTGCTCAATCTGCCGAACGGTGAGAGCGTTCCACTCAAGGTGCGTTCGATGGTCGGACTGATTCCGCTCTTCGCTGTCGAGACGCTCGAGCCGGAGTTGCTGGCGGAATTGCCGGATTTTGCCGGACGCTTGGAATGGTTTCTCAGGCATCGTCCGGAACTTGCGAAACTCGTCTCGCGCTGGAAAGAATGCGGTGACTGTGAACGCCACCTGCTTTCGCTTTTGCGCGGCCATCGTATGAAGTGCCTGCTGCGCCGCATGCTGGATCAGACAGAGTTTCTCAGCGATTACGGCGTACGGGCGCTCTCCAAGGTTCACGAGCGCGAGCCGTATCAATTCCGCACCAACGGCCACGTGCAGGAAGTCGGCTATTGGCCGGCGGAATCGAAGTCAGGCTTGTTCGGCGGCAACTCCAACTGGCGCGGCCCGATCTGGATGCCGGTGAATTACCTGCTCATCGAATCGCTGCAAAAATTCCATCACTATTATGGCGATGATTTCAAGATCGAGTGTCCGGTCGGCTCGGGCAAACTCGTCACTCTCAACGAAGCAGCGAACGAAGTTTCACGTCGCCTCACGCGCTTGTTTCTGAAAGGCGCGGACGGTCAACGTCCCGTGCTGAAATATCACGCGAAACTCGCGAGCGATCCGCACTTCAAGGATTACGTCCTGTTCCACGAATATTTCCATGGCGATACCGGTCGCGGCGTCGGCGCGTCGCACCAAACCGGCTGGACAGGATTGATCGCCAAGCTCCTGATGCCGCGCAAGGAGTCGAAGCAACTCGACGACACCACGTTTCACCCGCGTCACAATCACGCGGCGAAGAAGGCGGGGCGCGGGCTTCAGCCCGCTTCGACGTGACATACACGAAGAGCGCTGAAACTGATTAAGAAACCACACCGCGATTACTGATTGAATCGGCGTGAACGCCGCGCTCCGAATCCGTGTTTATCCGTGTTCATCCGTGGCCAAAAATGTTTTCCGCCCTTCGCAAACACTGGCCCGAGTATCTCATCGAAGCTGCGTGTCTCGGCGCGTTTATGATCTCGGCTGGCGTGTTCACAGCGCTGCTGGAATATCCCAACTCACCCGTTCGCCAAGCTCTGCCGAATGATTTCCTGCGTCTTGCGCTCAACGGCGTGGCGATGGGCCTGACCGCTATCGCCATCATTTACTCGCCGTGGGGAGCGCGCTCGGGAGCGCACATGAATCCCGCCGTGACGTGGACTTTCTTCCGTCTCGGCAAAGTGAAACCGTGGGACGCGTTGTTCTATCCCATCTTCCAAACACTCGGCGGGGTTGCGGGCGTGTTGCTGGTGAAGTTTGCACTGGGAAAAATCTTTACTGATGCGCCCGTGAATTACGTCGTCACCGTGCCGGGCAAAGCGGGCATTGCCACAGCGTTCCTCGCCGAAACCACCATCGCCTGTGGCATGATGCTGATGGTGCTGTTCATGACGAACACACCAAAGCTGGCGCGCTTCACCGGGTTGTTCGGCGGCACGCTCGTGTTTCTTTACATCACGTTTGAAGCGCCGCTCTCTGGCATGAGCATCAATCCCGCGCGCACCGTGGCGTCGGCGCTGCCGAGCGGGGTGTGGACGGCAGGCTGGATTTATTTCGTCGCACCGATTGGTGGAATGTTGCTCGCAGTGGAAATTTACCGTGCGTTAAAGAAGGGCGCACAAGTTGCCTGCGCCAAGTGGAATCACGACCTGCGCCAGCGCTGCATCTTCTGCGGTCATCCGGGGACGAAGGCGGATTAACCGCATGGACGCGGAGGCGCAGAGGGGAGCAATCCTCGCGCTGCGAGCCGTACGCTGCGTGATGAAATAGAGCGGTATCAACCCTTTTCAGGAAAGCCTGCAAAAATACCTGCGCTCGCTGGAGATCGGCCGGAGCGGATTGGGCGGCGACGGCAAGCAAACGTGTTTGCCGCCCCGAGGGTGTTTTGTTACAACGCTACGCATCCGTGACACGCAACTCTTCCTCGTCTCAATTCACTTCGGCGCTCTGGATCGGCGTGGGATTGGTTTTGCTGACGTTGCTCGCCTTTTGGCCCGTGGGCGATCTTGGGTTCGTCAATCTGGATGACTACGGCGAGAACGGGTATGTGGTGGAAAACCCGCACGTTCATTCGGGCGTGACTCCTGCCAGTCTGAAATGGGCTTTCACCGCTGCACACTCGAGTAACTGGCATCCGCTCACATGGATTTCGCACATGCTGGATTACCAATGGTTCGGGGGGAATCCGTCCGGGCATCATTGGATGAATCTGACCTGGCACGTGGCAAATGTGGTCTTGTTGTTCGGCGTGCTGCTGCGGATGACCGGGAACGTCTGGTTTGCGGGGCTTGCGGCGGCGTTTTGGGCGGTGCATCCGTTGCGCGTGGAATCAGTGGCGTGGGTTTCCGAGCGGAAGGACGTATTGAGCGGCTTTTTCTTTTTGGTGACGTTGTTGGCGTGGACGTACCATGCCCGAAGCAGACTCGTTGCGAGCGGCGGATCGTTCTGGAAATCCCGTCATTACTGGCTGGCGCTGGTGGCGTTCACGCTTGGATTGATGAGCAAGCCGATGCTGGTGAGTGTGCCGGTGATTTTGTTGCTGGTTGATTATTGGCCGTTGCAACGGTTTGCGAGTGGCGCGGCGCGCTCCGGATGGAAACGGTTGCTGGCCGAAAAAATTCCCTTCGTGGCGCTGGCATTGGCTGCGTGTGTTGTGACGGTATGGGCGCAGTCGCAGGGTGGTAGCGTCGTGGCGATGGAACGGTTGCCGTTGACCTGGCGGTTGATGAACGTGCCGTTGGCGTACATCACTTACCTTGAGAAGATATTCTGGCCGCAAAATCTCGCTGTGTTCTATCCGTACAGTCAGATGCAAACGTCGCTGGCGGGTTTTGGTTTGGCGCTTTTGGTTTTAGCCGGGCTGACGTGGATTTGCCTGCGGGAAAGGAAGCGTCGCCCGTGTCTGCTGGTCGGCTGGATCTGGTTCGGGGTCATGCTGCTGCCGGTCATCGGCATTGTGCAAGTCGGTCTGCAGTCGGTTGCGGATCGCTACACCTACCTGCCGTCTCTCGGCATTGTCATGATTGTGTCCTGGCTGCTGGTTCGGGGTGCTTCGCATTTCCGCATAATGCGGAGCGTGGTGGTGGTGTGCCTGTTCGTGGTGTTACTGGTTCTGGGGGCGTGCGTGCGCCGCCAGTTGACCCATTGGAAAGATTCCGTCGCATTGTTTCGGCGCGCTCTCGTGGTCAACGGCGAAGACCCGACCATTCGTAACTATCTCGCCAATGCGTATCGGATGGCTGGAGATCGGGATGAAGCTATTTCGCAATACGAGGCGATCCTGAAGGTGACGCCTGAATCCGCCGCGTTTCAGTACCGGCTGGGTTATCTGTTGATGCAACAGGGCCGTTCGGAAGCGGCGCAAGCCAGTTTTTCAAAAGTGTTGCGCCTTGATCCCAAACACGCCAGCGCGCACATGGGCCTCGCATTGCTTCTGGTCTTGGAACAAAAAATTGACGCCGGCCAGAACCATTTCATGGAGGCGATGTTGCTGAGACCCGGCGACGACGGAATCAGAGCCAGCCTTGCGGAATCATTGCGGCAGTTGGGCCTAGAACAGGTGCGCGCCAGTCTGTTGGAGCAACTCAAACGGCAACCAACGGCTGAGGTCCATGCGCGGCTGGCGATGATTGCTCTGACGCAGAACGAGTATGCGGAAGCGTTGCGTGAACTTGAAGCCGCCCGGGCGCTGAATCCTGACGATCCCGACATTCTCAATCAACTGGCCTGGTTGCTGGCCACATGCCGCGAGCCAGCATATCGGGACGGGGTTCGGGCGGTGGCACTGGCTGCTCGCGCCTGTGAGTTGACCCAGAATCGTCAGGCCCGAACCTTGATGACGTTGGGCGCAGCCCTCGCCCGGGACGGTCGTTTTCCGGAAGCTTGTGTCCAGACGGAGAAAGCCATGGCCTTTGCGGCGGCTCGCGAGGAGAACGACCTCCAGCTCAGGGGGAAAAAACTTTTGAGTGAGTATAAGCTTCAGAGATCCCACACAGACTGATCGCTGGTGTCGCAATCCAATTCGATAACGGTGGGAAATCGACTTCGAAGCACGGCTGGCGCGTGGCCGTCCGGCTTGAGCCGTATTATTGCCCGTTGTTGAAGCTCTCCTTGATCACGCCCGCCAAGTCCGTGAGCAGTTTGTCGCTCTTACCGATGTAGGAGGAGCCGTGCATGACGGCCAGCGTTTCCGGTTTGAGCGCAGCCAGCCCGCGCAGGACGCCTTCGGTCTGGCTGGTGTAAGGCATGTAGTCGGCCAACACGCCTTGTTGCATTTGTACCATCGCCTTCCGCGCCGGTTCAATCAGGTCCGACGTGGTCACGGGCGCGACGTCGCCGAAATGGTGGAAGAGATCGGAACAGAACAGGGTCTTGCGCGTTTCCTCGAACAGCACGCCCGCATCCCAACCGTGCG
>CAZFNB010000243.1:0-4805 GCA_964520235.1 uncultured Bifidobacterium sp.
CACAACGGCGATCCCGACGGCGACGAATACGTCAATCTCGAAGACTATTTGAATTGGATGGCACAACCGCATTTCGATTGCACGAATGGCACCCCACTGGACATCGACCTCCAGCAATTCACCCGCGGCTTCACCAATAACAGCCCCGTCTATTTCGTGAGCCTGCCCACCAACGGCACGGTCACTCTCGTCGGCAACAATCGCACCGCCCGATTCACCTCCACCGTCAGCACGAACGCCTTGGGCAGTTTCCGTTTTGCCGTTGTGGATGCGCAAGGCTACAACATGACGAACACCGTCAATCTACGCCTGATCGCTGCAGCAGCACCCGCGCAACCGCCCGTGCTCGGCATCCGCAAGCAAGGCGGCGCGCTACAGATTGAACTCACAGGCGAATCTGGTCGCAGCCTCACGGTGCAAAGCAAAACCAACTTGAGCGATGTGTGGCTTGATTGGACAAACCTTACTGGCAGCGGCGTGCTGCAATTACTCCCGCTGAACGGACTGACCAATCAATCACCGCGTTACTTCCGCGCGTTTGCGCATTGACGCTTCGGTTTCCTTGCCCACGGGAAAAATCACGCCGAAGCAGGAGCCGCGAAATTGCGGCAGGCTAAATCGCTGCAAACCGCAGCGTGAATGGCTTGTTTTGCTCTCCAACAGCATCATCATGTGCCTATGAAACCCGGCCTTCATTGTGTCCTACTGTTGCTGGCGTCGTTGTTTGCCGCGATCGGCGACACGCGTACCAATTCAGACCTGCGCCTCTGGTATCGAGAACCCGCTCAAAAGTGGACCGAAGCACTGCCCATCGGCAATGGGCGGATGGGCGCGATGATCTTTGGCGGCACAGCAAACGAGCGCATCCAGTTCAACGAGGACACGCTCTGGCGCGGTAAACCGCATGATTACGTACGCAGCGGTGCGAGCAATCATCTCATGGAAATCCGGCGGCTTGTGTTTGAGGGGAAAGCCGGTGAAGCAGGCAGACTCGCGAAGGAAAAGGCCATCAGCGATCCCGTGCGGCAACTGCCGTATCAGCCATTTGGCGATCTGCGGTTTCATTTCCCTGGTCATGAAAATGCCACAAACTATCTTCGGGAACTGGATCTGGATTCCGCGATGGCCACCGTGAAATATGAAGTTGGTGACGTGATGTTCGCTCGGATGGCATATGCCAGTCATCCTGACCGCGCAATTGTTCTTATGTTGACGGCGACAAAGCCGGGGCAGATCAACTTCACTCTGCGGATGGACAGCCCTCACACCAATTCGCAAACCCGCGTCGAGGATGTAAAGCCGGAAGGTTGGGGCAGCACCTGCGACCTTGTTCTCAAAGGACGCGTTCAAGATGACGGCTTGAATTTCGAGTCGCGAGTCCGTGTCTTCGCTTTCGGCGGGAAAATTTCCACAAACGGCACCGTCATCACGGTCGGGAATGCAGACTCGGCCACGGTGGTTTTGGTTGCGGCGACAAGTTTCAAAAACTTTCAAGACATCAGCGCCGACCCCGCCGCACGCTGCGCGAAGGATATGGCCGACTTCAGCACGCGCAAGTTCACCGCCGTGTTGACCAATCATCTTGCGGATCACCGGGGGCTTTTCCGGCGTGTGAGTATCAATCTCGAACCCGGCTTGTTTCTGCGACCGGATGAGAACCCGGCCGCTTTGCCGACGGACGAACGATTGCGGCGGCTGAAAAAATCAGGGCTTGAGAGCGATCCGTCGCTGGCAGTGCTGCACTTTCAATACGGTCGCTATTTGCTCATCGCCAGCAGCCGGCCTGGTTCACAACCCGCAAACCTGCAAGGCGTGTGGAACGAGGAAACAAACCCGCCTTGGGAAAGCAAATACACGCTCAACATCAACGCCGAGATGAATTACTGGCCTGCGGAAGCCGGCAACTTGAGCGAGTGCCACGAACCGTTCTTTGACTTGGTTGACGATCTCATCGTAAGCGGCGGACATGCGGCGCAAAACCAATACGGCTGTCGCGGCTGGGTGGTGCATCACAACACCGATTTGTGGCGCGGCGCGGCGCCCATCAACAACGTGGATGGCTTCTGGCCCACGGGCGGCGCGTGGCTTTGTCATCATTTGTGGGAGCATTATCTGTTTACCGGGGACAAAGATTTTCTAAGGCGGCGCGCCTATCCCGCGATGAAATCCGCCTCGGAGTTCTTTGTGGATTTTCTCATCAAGGACCCCAGGACGGGTTATCTGGTGACAAATCCATCCCATTCTCCGGAACAAACACCTCCGAACCGCCCGCTGTTCACGCCCGGCCCGACGATGGACAACCAGCTCATCCGCGCCCTGTTCACGTACACGATTGATGCAGCCGAAATCCTCGGCACTGACAGACAATTCTCCAGGCAACTTGCAGAATTGCGCGCACAACTTCCGCCCAATCTCGTCGGCAAACACGGACAGTTGCAGGAATGGATCGAGGACTGGGACGCACCAAACAACAATCATCGCCACATGTCACCGTTGTGGGGCTTGTATCCGGGCCGGGACATCACGCCCGATGACGCGAAGATTTACGAAGCGGCAAAACTTCTCCTGAAATGGCGCGGTGATGGCAGCACCGGATGGAGTTTTGCCTGGCGTATGCCGCTTTGGGCGCGCGTGGGTGATGGAAACTTTGCATTCCGACAGTTCAACGGCTTGTTGCAAAAGCGGACATTGCCGAATCTGTTCGATCTTTGCGGCCCGTTCCAGATTGACGGCAACTTTGGCGCATCCGCAGGCGTCATGGAAATGCTGCTGCAAAGTCACCTGACGGAAAACCGAAAGCCTGGCGCGGAAATCCAAATCATCGAACTCCTGCCTGCTTTGCCAAAAGCCTGGCCGTACGGCTCGGCAAGGGGTTTGTGCGCGCGCGGCGGATTTGAGGTGGATATCGAGTGGAAGAACGACGCGCTTGTCAAAGCGCTGATACGTTCGAAACTCGGAAACCCATGCCTTGTCCGTTACGCGGGTCACACAACCGAATTGAAAACAAAGCGCGGCAGCACTTATGCGCTTGATGGTCGGTTGTCGGCATTGAATTGAGCCTCACTTCGCAAATGCGATGACATGTGAACATCCCTTTCTTGCGCTATCTTCGCGTCGCTGGGTAAATTTATGAGCCATGTCGCACGCTGACTTTGTTCATCTGCATCTGCACACCGAGTATTCATTGCTCGATGGCGCATGTCGTCTGGACAAACTCACGGAGAAGGCGCGCGAGTTGAAATTTTCCGCGATGGCCATCACGGATCACGGCGCGATGCACGGCGTCGTGGATTTTTACAAGGAGGCGCGTGAGAAAGGCGTGAAGCCGATCATCGGTTGCGAGGTGTATGTCGCGCCGGGGTCGCGGTTGGAGAAGAAATCCTCCACGGGCGGCAAGGATGTCTATAACCACCTCGTGCTGCTCGCGAAAGATGAAGCCGGCTACAAAAATCTCGTCAAGCTCACGACCGCCGCTCATCTGGAGGGTTATTATTACAAGCCGCGCATTGATAAGGAAATTCTCGCGGCGCACAAGGAGGGATTGATTGCGCTCTCCGGCTGTCTCGCCAGCGAAATTCCGCAGGCGATCATGGGAGATCAGATCGCGAAGGCGCGCGATGCGATGGATTGGTTCAAGCAAACGCTCGGCGCAGAAAATTTTTACCTCGAACTTCAGAATCACGGCATCGCCGAGCAGGCCAAGGTCAACAAGCATCTCATCCAGTGGGCAAAGGAGTTCGGGTTGAAGCTGGTGGCGACGAACGACGTGCATTACATCGAGAAGAGTCACTCGCACGCGCACGACTGTCTTGTGTGCATCGGCACGCAAACGATGTTGAGCGATCCGAAACGCATGAGCGCGGGCTATGTGCCAGAGCAATTCTTCCTGCGCTCATCTGAGGAGATGAAGGCGCGTTTTGCGGACACGCCGGAAGCGATCACGAACACGCTCGAAGTCGCTGAGAAGTGCAACGTGGAGTTTGATTTCAAGACGCTGCACTATCCGGTGTTTCACCCGCCCGAACATTTCACGCGCGAAGGCTACTTGCGCCAATGGCTCGCGGAAGGATTGTTCACCCGCTACACGATTCACGCGAAGGCAGAGGGCAAGGAGTTCATCGTCGAAAAGGTTGATGACCCGACGCGGCTGCCGACATTTTCCATCCCTGTAGGAGACGACGTAAGGAGTCTCAAATCAAATCCGGGAGAAAAATCAGAGACTCCTCGCGTCGTCTCCTGCGATATTAAAGAACCCGCCGTCGCTGCTGCGGTTCAAGCCGTCATTGATCGTCTTCAGCTTGAACTCACGGTCATTGAGAAGACCGGCTTCATCTCCTACTTTCTCATCGTCGGCGATTTCATTCGTTATGGTCGCAGCAAAGGCATCGCGTGCGTGGCGCGTGGCAGCGCCGCCGGTTCGCTCGTCACGTACCTGCTGGAAATCGCGAACGTGGATCCCATCCGTTACGGCCTTCTGTTCGAGCGATTCCTGAATCCAGAACGCGTCAATCCGCCTGACATTGACATTGATTTTGCCGACGACCGTCGCGCGGACGTCATAGAATACGTGCGCCAGAAATACGGTAACGATTCCGTCGCGCAAATCATCACCTTCGGTACGATGGGCGCGAAGTCAGTCGTGCGCGACGTGGGCCGCGTGATGGGTCTGAGCTACAGCGAGTGCGACCGGCTCGCGAAGATGATTCCGTTTGATTTGAAGATGACGCTGGAAAAAGCGCTCAAGCAATCACCGGAACTCAAGCAGGCTTACGAGAGCGAGGAAACGACGCGCGAGTTGATTGACA
>CAZFNB010000244.1:0-4801 GCA_964520235.1 uncultured Bifidobacterium sp.
AAATTCACCACAATTTGCAAGCTCTTACCTCACTCGTAATGATTGAGGTGTGACTGGAGCTGCCGCGCACGCAGGCCTTCTTGATCATAATCTTGTTCTTAATCCTACTCTCCGGCGGGACAGATTAAGAAAAAGATTATGATTACGATTAAGAACCGAACCGCCCGCGCGGCACTTTCAGTTGCACCCGTTTGCAACTGCATGTGACAAAAACAAAAGGGACGGCCCGAAGGCCGTCCCAGGACTCATGGTTTTGGATGCAAGATCAGTTTGTGTCAGGCTTCTCGCCTTTCGGGCCCTTGCGGTTACCGGGCCCTTGAGGGCCGCCTGCGCCGGGGCCGCCGGGACGACCGGGGCGCATCTCGTCGCGGAGTTTCTCCCACTTCGCATATTGCTCGGCGGTGAGGATTTCCTTCATCCTGGCGTTCATTTCGCCACGAAGCTCCTGCATTTTTTCGCGGCGCGCTTCGGGTTCGAGGTCGCGGAGCTCACGCATCTTTTCCGCCTGCTCCTTCATGGCATCGCGGACCTTGGTCTTCTGTTCCTCGCTGAGTCCGAGTTCTTCGGAAATTTTTGCGAGGCGTTCCTTGGCGGCTTCACCGCGTTGACCCGGCCCCGGGCCTTGTCCGGGAGCGGGACGTTCGGGCCTGGCGGGTTTGTCTTCCGCGCGCAAGGCGGGGCTGAACGCAATCACCGTTCCGAGGGCCACCGCCAAAATCCAACCTGCTTTGTTCATTTTCATTTTTGTTCTTTCGTTGTTACTTTTTTGCGCACCGTTCCGGTGCTGTCGTTACATCTGGAGAGACGCCGCCCGCGCATGATGGTTACAGTGCTGTTGCAAAAAAATCCGCGCGTGACTTTGCGGCGGGCTTGTGAAATTCTCCCGCCCTTATGACAAAACGTTTTTTAAGCGGTGGATTGAGTTTGTTGCTTGGTCTAGCCGTGGTCACGGCGGAGGAAACGAAGAAAGAGGAAAAGAAGGATCAGACCAGGGTTGAAACCAAGGAAGGCGCAAAGGAGGACAAGCCCGCGCCGGCTTTTGCCGATCCATCCAAGTTGACGGAGAAAGCCCCCGAGACTTTCAAAGCGCAATTTGATACCACGAAAGGAAAGTTCACGATTGAGGTCACGCGCTCGCTTTCGCCGAATGGAGCGGATCGTTTTTACAATCTTGTGCGCTCGGGATACTTCACCGACGTTGCGTTCTTCCGGGTCATTCCGGGCTTCATGTGCCAGTTTGGAATTCACGGCGATCCTGACATCTCCGCTAAGTGGCGTGAGTCATCAATTCAGGATGATCCTGTGAAAGGCAGCAACACGCGCGGCATGGTCACGTTTGCCACCGCGGGTCCGAACACCCGCACGACACAATTGTTCATCAACTTCGGAGATAATGCCCGCCTGGACGGGATGGGATTTTCGCCATTCGGGAAAGTGACCGACGGGATGGATGTGGTGGACAAGATCAACGGCGAGTACGGCGAGGGCGCGCCGCGTGGTCGTGGGCCGCACCAAGGGCAGATTCAAGGCCAGGGCAACGCGTACCTGAAAAAAGATTTTCCGAATCTCGATTACATCAAATCCGCGAGCATCGTTACTGCCGACGCTGCGAAATAATTCCAAACGCAAACAGAACACATCTCATGAGTGAAGTTGCCATCATCAAAACCTCCGAGGGCGAAATGGTTCTCGAATTCTGGCCGGACGTTGCGCCGGGCCACGTTGAAAATTTCAAGAAGCTCGCGAAGTCGGGCTTTTACGACGGGACGTGCTTCCACCGCGTCATCCGGGATTTTATGATCCAGGGTGGCGACCCGAATACCAAGGACGAATCCAAGCAGCGCACGTGGGGCACGGGCGGCCCGGGCTGGCAGATCAAGGCCGAGTTCAATGACAAGCCGCATGTTCGTGGTGTGCTTTCGATGGCGCGCTCGAACGATCCCAATTCCGCCGGCTCGCAGTTTTTCATCTGCCACGGAGATCCGCGCTTTCTCGACCGGCAATACACCGCGTTTGGCCGGCTCATCAAAGGTGACGATGTGCTGGAAAAGATCGCAACCACGCCCACCGCGCCCGGCGACCGTCCGCTCAAACGGATGAACGTTGAAAGCGTGACGATTGCGGTGCAGAAATCCGGGAAGTGACGTGCCGCCGGCTTCATGACGCGAATGGGGCGCGGCTTCATTCGCGTTTTATTTTGCCATGACACAGGATCAACTTGCCGGATTGTTGGTTACGATGGGTTGTCCTGCGGACAAGTCGGTTGAGATGGCGGCGCAACTGGACAAACGCGCGCAGCAGTTGGCCGCTGCGAAGGGCCGTACTTACGAGCAGGCGCTGACGCATCTGCTCGGATTGATGAAGCAAGGTTGGGCGGCGCAGGAAAAAGGTTTTTGAAATGATCAAGCCCTGGAAAAAAATCGCCACAAAAAAGCTCGCCCGGTTCAAGGTGTTTGACGTGCGGCTCGACCGGAAGATATCCCCGCGCACAAACGCCAGACATGATTTCTACATCATTGAATGTGCGAACTGGGTCAACGTCGTTGCCGTTACGCCGGACGAAAAGCTGGTGATGGTCGAGCAACATCGCCACGGCACGAACACGGTGGAACTTGAAATCCCCGGAGGAATGATTGATCGCCGTGACGCATCGCCTGTCGCCGCCGGCGTCCGGGAGTTGAGGGAGGAAACTGGTTTTGCCGGGCGAAAAGCCCGCGTCATCGGCAAAATTTTTCCGAACCCCGCCATCATGAACAACACGTGTTTCACGGTGCTGGTGGAGAATTGCCGGTGTGTTCATCCGTTGGAACTGGACGGTGGCGAAGACCTCGTCACGAGGCTTGTTCCCATCCGCGACATTCCACGCTTGATGGCGCGCGGAAAAATCGGGCATTCGCTCGTGGCTGTGGCGTTATACCACCATGAGTTGTGGCAAAAGAAGCGGAAAAGGCGTTGACTCAGGTGTTCACAACGCCGGATTTTGCCTCGATCAGAAATGGCAGCACGGCGTGCGTGAACGAGTCCGGATTTTCCAGATGCAACCCGTGCGAAACTTCCGGCAGCGTGATCCGTTGCACGTCCGGGATGGCTTGATTCAATTCATTCGCCGTGATTCGAAAGATCGCGGGTGTCTGTGCGCCATCCAGCAACAGCGTGGGCATGGAGATTTGCGCGGCATGTTGTGTTGTGAACGGAGACTCGGCATTCACCTTTTCGAGCATGGGTGCAAGCGTATGCAGGTTGTCCCGCATGATGGACAGGCCAAGCGTTGAAATCCTTTCCGCACCGGAAGGTCCAAGAATCACGTCAAGGAATTCAGTCAGGGCGCGATCCCGTTTTCCCTGTTGAAGCAATGCCGGCACCCGTGACGTGGCAAGTCCTGCCACTTCCGCCGCGCGACGGCCATGTTCACTGCCTTGCAGCAGCGAGAACAGTGCAGGTTCCGCCAGTGTGAGCGTTTTTACCAGTTCCGGCGCTTGCAGTACGGCCACAGTGCCGATTGCCGCGCCATAAGAATGGCCGACGACATGCGCCGGACCAAAATGTTTCAGCACCGCCAGCAGATCTGCCGTGTGCGTTTCGACGGTGTAGCTGCCGGCGCTCACGGGTTGAAACGACGGGTAATGCCAGCGCCGGCTGTAGCTGACGACATGAAATCGTGTGGCGAGTTTTGTCGCGACATTTTCCCAAGATCGCAAATCGCCCACGGCTCCGTGAACGAGGATCAAAGTCTCACCCTCACCGCGCTCCGCACAGGCCAGCTCAGTGCCATTGATTCGCAAAGTATTCATCGTTCGGAAGGTCGGAAACACAGTGACCACCCGAACAAAAGCAGAACACGCGCCGAATCAACAACTTGGCGAAATCCGGGTCAGGTTGTGGCCAGTGGCTGAAAAACTGCCCAAGAAGGGGAAATTGTGAGTGCTACTTGGACAAATTTGCGTCCCGAACCGCCTGTTTCTTGTCCTCAAGATCAGCCTGCAATGTTTTGCGCTCCTGAACCAGTCGTTGTTCCAGTTCCGTCATCTTGTCGAATTCACCCGCGTGAGCCGCGCTTTCGATTTCCTTTTTCAAAGCGATTTCACGCTCGGCGATCTTTGCCTTGTATCTGGAGTCAAGTTCGGCCAGTTCCTTTTTCTGCGCCGCCGTGAGTTTGATCTCGGGCGAGATTTTGTTCAACCGCTCCATTGCCAGTTCGTATGCAGATTTCATGGGTTCAGTTTACTTTTTCTTCCACGGCATGTCCGGAAATTTTTGCGGCGGTGCAGCGGGCGGCGGTGTTGGTTTGGCGAACGCCAGTTCAGGATCGGCTGCGGCTTCCGGTGCGATGCCTTTCTTTGCCGGATCTTCGCGCCACGATGCGATGCGCGCCTGCAACCCATGATGCTCCGCGCGCTGTTTGTCGCCGGACTTCATGTAAAACAGGGAGAGGTTTGTGTGAACGAGTTGTTCCCTGGGTTTCAATTGCTCGGCCTTGTGACCCTCGGCGATGGCCGATGCGAAATCGCCTTTGCGATAGAATGCCATGCCGAGTGAAAGTTGTGCGTCGAAATGTCCGGGCGATTCCGCGAGGATCGCCTTGAACTTTTCGATCGCACCGTCGAAATCTCCTGAACTGAAATCGAACATCGCGTCATCGTATCGTTCTTCGAGCGTCATTTTGATTTGCGTTCAACGCTAACCACCACGGCGCAGAGGCGCAAGCCGGCTGTTGGGATGTGCGTGACAACCTTGCCGTATCCGGGTAATCGAGCAGCATGAAATCCATCTTTCACGCTCCTCTTTTTGTCGTTTTGTTGAT
>CAZFNB010000245.1:0-4793 GCA_964520235.1 uncultured Bifidobacterium sp.
TCACCAGTTCCGCAGGTCAGTGGAGTATTCGTTCGGAATGCCCGGGCCGGTCGTGAAGATTTGGTAGCGACTCCCTTCCTTGATCATCGTGGACGGATCGTGCGCCCAGACATCGCCCAGGACGGGCAGTTGCGCGTGGTTGGTGCCGGGGAGCATCAAGACAGCGGCGAAGAAGGTGGCTTTTTGCAACATGTTGGCGCGTGTGAATGCTTCGACGCTTGGATTACCTGCCGAGTTTGCCGCTGATCTTCGGGATAGAAACAGGCAAGGCAGACTGTAAAGCCTGCCTTGCCTTTGCGCAAATACCGACCGATTCGGGACACAGTCTTAGCTTTGGCGGCGGCGCTTGAGCGCCATTCCGAGTCCGGCCACCACCATCAAACTGAGTGTCGCCGGCTCCGGAACACTTACGACAATTTCATCCACCTGTGCGATCCGGGTGCCCGTGTTCGACATGAGAATGCCGAGTTTGCCTCCGACCGATGCGGGGGTTGCTGAAATCGCAGTGTCGGAGGTGTAGAGACTCCACGGCTGCCATTGTTCGGGAAGTTGACCGGGCGTTGTGTAAGAACCGATCACATTGGCGGGATTGTCATAGAACAAGGTGGCCGTCCATTGGCCGTTGGCGCCGGTCCATTGCCAGGATCGCGCCATGAAGGAAATGGAGAAGGAATCGCCTGCTTGAATGGTATAATCGCTGAGGTTGTAAGCGGAACCACCGGCATTGATAAAGGCGGCTTGAAAATCATACGGCCCCCACCAGGCACTGGGACCTTCTACTCCTGCGTCGAAGATGCCCGCGTTGTTGTTCCAGCCGATGATGTCGGCGCCTGAAGCATCAAATCCACTGGCGATATGTGTCCCTCCGGAGTCGAAATCCAGATTGGTGAACGAGGTGATGACCTGAGCGTTGGTTGTTACGGCGAAGGCCAAAGCCGCCGCAACGGTACTGAGTTTATTGAGTTTCATGATTACTTCGTTTTGTTGTTGGTTTAGGTGCTAACATTGTTTCACGGTCTTCGCGGGCGACAACGCCATTTTGCGTATTCCCATCTCCTGTCCACCCTGGTCGGGGTGCCAGTGAATTCCCGGACTCACCACCAGAACACTGGCGACCCGGTTTGGGTCCGTGGAACCATCGGTTTCCATTTTCGCCATTCTGCATGACTGTCCAAAAAAATCAGATTTCCGCCCAAAGGGATTTTGCCGCTCAAGTGGGCGGCCTTGTGCATGTAAAGCTGGTTGTTCGGAAACCCGGCCACATCGTCCCACCCGCCGTCAACCGACGAGTAATTTTGATTGCTGCGCGCCGGCTCAGACGTGGCTCCCTGTCCCCCGGCAGAGATCGTGGCATCCGCCAACAGCACGCGGTCCGACGGGGATTCAATTCGTACTGTTGTCCCCGAGCCGGGCTGGCGGGCCTGCCTTTGATCAAGCGAGTAATTCCAATTCGTCCACGCCAGCACGAAAAATGCGTCGTTGATATTGGTGGGGCCGAAGGTGTTCGCATACCCAGTCACCCTGAAATTTCCCCATACTCCGTTGTTGAAACCATTGTTGTTGCCCCAGAGCACGTCGCTGTTCTGCGCCGGAAAGCCCGGACAATATAGAATGTTCCGTGTCACACCATTTCGCTGCATCTGATCCAGAACGTATATGGGCATATCCCAAAGCCAGGCAACGGATGACATGCCGGGCAACTTGTTGTTGAAATCCGTGGCGTAGATGTTCACGGCGATTCCGATCTGCTTGAGGTTGCTCATGCACTGGATGCGCTTGGCCTTGTCCTTTGCCCTCCCAAGCGCAGGCAACAACATCGCTGCGAGAATCGCGATGATGGCGATGACGACCAGGAGTTCAATCAACGTGAAGCCTCTTTGAAAGCTTCGCGATGTTTGGTGGCCATTTTTCAATCGTTTGATCATGTCTGGCATTGAATCTTCAGAGCGGAAATTTTTAGTCAAAGCTGCGTAGAAAGTTGCTCCCCCTGTTCATGGCCAGGCCGGGAGCGATGGCGCTCCCGGCCTGCCGAAGTCTGCTCATGGATTGCGCATGCGGTAGAACACGGTCGGCTGATTCGGATCTATCGTCACGTCCATGTTCGTAACGCTCGCGCTGCCGGCGATGTCGCTCCAGTTGGTGCTGAGACCCGTGTTGATACCGTTGGTCTGGGCCTGCAACACCCAACTGAGATGCGTGTCCGGCCAGGAGAGACTCAGTGTGCTGCCGGCAACGCTGCTTGTTATGTTGGTCGGATAACTTGCGACCGGATGCACCAGCAAGCTGCCTGTGCCAAGAATGTAGGTCGGTGTATTGACGCTGTTGTAAACACCGCCCGGCTGTGGAACACCGGCCAGCACCAGCGCGCTCACATGGTTTGTGGTCGCGAAGTCCAATTGCAAGAACGCGCTGTTGCTGACGGACACCGTCGAGGTGGAGGCAAGTGTGGCCTGGGCGAGTTGGAGAATACCCGCTGCTACAATCGTGTTGCCCTTGTAGCTGTTCGCGCCGGTGAGGTTCAAAGTGCCGGAACCGAGCTTGCGCAAACCGCCATCACCGAAGTCTCCGCTGCGATGCTCCAACGCAGTGGGGATGGTGACCACATTCCCGTTGTCGTCAATGATCGCTCCGTTGGTGCGGACATAAGCGTGGGCGTTGCCCGCGCCCAAGTCCATGAGCGTACCCGCCGCTCCAGCCTTCAACGTGCCGCCATTGAAGTTGAATGTGCGCGTGCCGGTGGTGACCGAGGACATGACGGATGGCACGCTCAACGTGCCCCCGTTCAGGTTGTATGTCGTGGATCCTTGAGCCGCGCCATCGTATTGCATGTCGAGCAAGCCGCCGCCGCCCTCGGTCGTCCCGGCATCCGAGTAATATGTGAGGTTGCCGTTGTTGTGATTGATGACATGGGAGAAGACGTTTCCGCCGTGGTTGACGTTGCGGGCCATGCGGAGCTTGGAATTGTTCCAGAAGTTCAACGAACCGCCGTTGATGTTGATTGCCCCGTTGACGCGATCCCAGTAGCCCATGAACATCCAGCGTTCGGCTCCCGTTCCGACATTGAACGCACCGCTGTTGATGTTCAGTGTTGCCGTGCCGTCGCCCCAGTGACCGATGAAGGGATCACCACCGCAGTTCACCGTGCCGCCGTTGACGTTCATGTTGGCAATCGTCCCACCGAAGCCGATGCAGAGGTCCATGAAGTTGTTGTAGGTGAGCGTGGATGAGCCGTTGACGTTGACGTCGAAGTTTGCGCCTGCGGCTTCCGCAACGTGGAAATCTCCGTTTATCGTGAACGACGAGGTGTCGTAAAGGGAAACCGAGCCTTTTGGCTTGTTCGCGCCGCTGCCTCCGTTGAAACCGGCGCTGGCATTGGCCGCAGTGACAGACGCGCCATTGGTCAGGATCAAGACCGAGGAAACAGTGCCCGTGCCGTTGCCACGTCCGATTGAAAGCCAGCTCGAAACGTTCAAAGTGGCGTTGTCCACAATGATTGCCGCATTGTTGCCCTGGCCGCCGTTGGCGATCACGCCGCCGATGACCAGTTCACCGCTCACGGAGTGGCTGCTGCCGTTGTTGAGCGTGAGCGTGCCGGCTTGCGCGATGAGCGGGCCGCTGAAACCGCCGGAGGAAGCCTGGTTCAAATCCCACGAGCTGTTGCCCGACAGCGCCAATGAACCGCTGCCGCGCTTGTATAATGAGCCGCTGCCGGTGATGGGGGCGCTGATGACGGCGTTGGCTGCGCCGGTTACCGTCACAAGGTTGCCGCCCTTGTCGAGACTGTTGGCGATGGTGAGAACTCCCGCAGCAGCGTTGTAGGTTTGTGCAGCCGCTTGCACGATGGGAACGTTCAACGTCTGCGCGTTGGCCGAATTGTTCACAACGCCGCTGCCCGCAGTGAGTGTCAGCGTGCTGCCGTTGCCCGAGCTGATGTTGAAGCTGCCCGCCGCCGGAGCGAACGCCACTCCGGTGAGGCTGTAGTTGGCGTCCATGTTGGGAGTCAAACGGGTTGAGCCCGCAAAGGTCACGGCGTCGCCGCTCGCCGCAGGAGCGGCGTTGTTCCAGTTCGGGTTGGTGGTCCAGTTGTCGTTCGCACCCGCGCCGGTCCAGACTTCGTTGGTGGCCACGACGGTGTTGGTCACGGTATAGCCCGGACTGTTCAAGCCCGTGTTCGCCATCGCCACTATCGTCATCAACTTGACGCCGGGCGTCAGAGAGGTCGGAACCACGAAGGTGTTCGTGTAAACATTCGCCGTGGCGGAGAGGACGAGCGAGGCGGTTGGGGAACCACCGAGCTGGCTCGCGTCAATCTGCACATTGGTCACCGAGCCGCTGCCGGGCGTCACCGTGGCGGTCACGTTCACGCTTTGATTGCGCACGACGGTGGCCGGGGTCGAGGTGGCCGTCACCGTTGGAGCGGTGAATGGGACAAATTTCAACACGAGATTGTTTCCGACCTGGGCCACGGAGAAATTCAGGTAGTTGGCCGGAGGCGTGCCGTCCCAAGCCAGAGCAGGCGTCGTGGCCATGGTGGTGGTGCCCGCCACAGAGCACAGGACGTAATCTCCCGCCGTGCTCAGGTTCGCCGCGCCGCTCAATGCCTTGATGCGGATGACGGTGGCGCTGCTCACGCTGAGGTTGCCGCTGACCACCACTTGATCGTTGCCGCTGAGGTGGCTCGTGCTCAAGTCGAAGCGGAGCGAGCCGCCGGCGGTCGTGTCGAGGTTGTTGTTGAAGGTCAGAGTGCCGACCGTGCCGTCGGTGGCCGGATAAACGGCGAGGCCCGCCGCGCC
>CAZFNB010000246.1:0-4760 GCA_964520235.1 uncultured Bifidobacterium sp.
GTCGAGGGCGCGGACGGCTCGGGCCGTTCCACCCAGATCCGCTGGCTTGTCGAATGGCTCGAAAGCAACGGGCACTCCACCGTGCAGGTCGGCTTGAAGCGCTCGTCGCTCGTGAGCGAGGAACTGACCAAGGCGCAGGACGGGAACATTCTCAGTCGCACGACGCTCAGTCTGTTTTACGCCACGGACTTCGCCGACCAGTTGGAGAACATCATCCTCCCCGCGTTGCGTGCCGGCCAGATGGTATTGTCCGACCGCTACATTTACACGCTGATGGCCCGTGACATCGTGCGCGGCATGGACGAGCAATGGCTCAAAAACCTGTACGGCATGGCGCTGGTGCCGGACGCGGTGTTTTATCTCAATGTCACACCCGAGGAACTGGTGCAGCGCACGTTCGCCAAATATGCCGGGCTGGATTACTGGGAAAGCGGCATGGACATCGGCCTGTCCCGCGACATATTCGACAGCTTTCTGAAATACCAGGCGTTGATGGCGCAACAATTCAAACGGCTGCAACGCACCTACGACTTCGACATCGTGGACGGCCACCGTTCCGTGGAAGCCATCAACGCGGAACTGCGCAGAAGGATCGAAGCTGTGTTGATCGGGCGTTAGTGACGACGGGCGACCTCGACGCCGGACAATGATTGCGGCGATGGAAGCAAGCGCGGGCTGATGTGTCTCCGGGGCTTCGCGATGTTGCTCACATAAAAACCTGAAACCGGCGCATTCCAGACTTGCAAACCGCGCGGGGCTGGTTTGGAATCGCTGCACAACAAACCGCCAACTATGGACATCATCTTCAACTGCCCGAAATGCGAACAGGAACTGGCCGTGGACAGCGCCGGTGCCGGTTCGGAGATCAACTGCCCGTCGTGCTCGGAAAAGATCGTCATCCCACAGGCCGCCAAACCTGCCGGGCCGAAACCGTCGCCCGCTCCCGCTGCCGCCAACCAGCCGCACAGCGCCATGCAATCCTCGGCGGCGGCGAAGATCGAGATGCACCTCAAGGTGCCCGTCACGGCCAAGCAGACGGAATCCCTCATCCAGAAGCCGAATGTCTCGCTCGAAGCTGCCGCCAAGGGCGCGGATCGCGGGCTGAAGGTGAAGACCATCCGCCACACGGACTGCATCGAGGTCGGCCACGACAACTTCGACAAGTTCGCGTCGGAATTCCTCAACAAGATCGGCGAGTCCAACATCGTGAGCGTCACGCCGCTCAGTTACACGCACCTCGACATCGGGTCACAGAAGCTGATGACCGATTACGCGATCATGGTCGTGTATCGCGGGTGAAGTTGGAGCGCCGGTTGCCGCCCGGATCTTCACCCAAAGCAGAGGCCGGGTTGAGGCTTCCCTATTCGGTGACTGCTCCCATTAACGGTGTGCCAGGAGGAAGTTTAGTGAGGTTTCGGAAATTGTTGTTGAAGGTGAACTGTCTTGTTGGCGGACGATAATAAGCACCCGGCCATTGAAACTGATTTGTTGCAACAGTGCTTGGATAAAGGCAAACAAATGATGTATTCAGCCATAGTGATTTTATTCCATCGCTGCCAAAGCTGCCCCAGTTCTCAATTAACCTTGGAAAATTGTGAATAGCTCCGCTGAAAGTCGAAGTGTTGGTGCCTGTAGATGGAGTGTTACCGGCCAGAATCGCTGCGTTTACGGTCGTATTAACTGCGACAAAAGCTGAACTTGAATCAGAATATCTCGAAAAGCTGGCGGTATCTGTCCAGTGCGCGGAAAGAATTGTCAGTGCATCCGAAACGAGTGCTGTAGGCTGTGTCGCGGTTGTATTTGTCGTGTTCAAATGCGATGGCTCTGGACAGTTGTAGCTGCCCCAGATGTAAAGTGGATTTCTTGTAGCGAGTGTGAACCCACTTGAACCATTCGTAGGAATCGCGATCCCGTTGGTCAACCGGACCGAGAACATCACAAAGTTCGATGGCGTACGGTTGTCCGCCACGTAAAGAATATTCGGCCAGAGACCGGAGCCGGTCGGAAACTTCGCCGCAACCAGGAAGTTTGTTCTCAACCAAATATCATAAAGCCCAACATCAATCTGTGTGACCCAGTTGGTTTTTTTGGCCTCACGCTGTTCGCGAAACCGGTTGGTGATGGATAGAAACGGAAAGGCGGTTTTCAACTCGGGACTGTTTGTGCCGTAGGACGGAACAGTTGTGATGATCGGACTCAAATCCAGCGGCGGCGTCTTCACGATGAGTGTTGCCGTGGTGTTGCTGACCAGCAGAACCACGCCAGCCTTGTTGTAGAAACGCAGGCTTCCAAGCGGTGACGTTGGATTCTCGGCTTGAGGCGGAATTTCAATCATGTCGTGCAAGTTGGTGATGCCAATCGGACGCAGCGCCGGTGTGTTGGTGATTCTCGCAGGATTGCCAAAATAGACTCCTGAGTATGGCCATGCCGGCCCGCCTCCTCCATTCGCGGGTGAAGAAATGGTTTCAGCAGTTGTGACTGTTTCATAGAACGACAATTGAGAAAACGAGCCGGTATAAATCGGCCCGTTGGCGTGAACCGGGCCACGAACGACCATCGTAGGAACTGTACTGAATTCCAAGATGCCGTCGTAGAAAATGTAGAACTGGAAGATGGGAATCGGCGGACGGCGCAGCCGGAAGAATTGTTGTGGCGTCGTGGCCGGCAGACTCACAGTCAATTGGCTTCCCGTGAGGCTTGGAAAATTCGGAAGGTCGTTCCACGAGTCCGCCGCCGTCGGATTGGTGGAGACTTGCAACACGCAGTTTGACGCCGAGGCGGGCCATGAAGCGATGAGCAGATCGTTCGACGCAGCCACGCCGAGCGTTGGAAAAAACAACTCACCTTTTGCGGTCTGGAAGGCAATCGTGAACAGGAGCGCCACGAGAACGAAAGCGTTTGCGGCTTTCATCCTAAAACCAGTCTTTGAATCAGATGCGCAGTTGGTCACGGTGGACGCATCAAAGCGGTTGTTGTGCCATGCCGCCAGGCGCGGAATTAGCGCGGCCTGCCGGTGAGAAGTGTTCCATCCGTGTTCAAGGGGACGTTGAGGTTTTAGACAACAGCAGCGTCGTGGCTTAACTTGTCGCGGGTATGAGCACGGTCATCGAACACATCAAACCAACGGAGCACAAGCCGTCTTCCCCGAAGGTGGCGCGCTACACGGGCGAGGTGGTGTATCTCTACGCATTCGACGTGGCGTATGACATGACACGGCAGCCCGTGTGCGAATTGCTCGACCAGCCGGTGGCACAATTTTCCGTGGACGCCAGCAAGCGCAGCCCCAAGCAATCGTTCTTCTACAAACCGCAGATGGTGCGGTTGCCGCCGCTGGAACGGATCGGTCCGCGCGGAGCGGTGCGTGTGGAGCGGGCCATCAAACTTCTGCCCGTCGGCGCCATGAGCATCACGGTGCGCGTGCCGTTCGCGGTCGAGCACGTGGAAGACCTCGTGGCGTATCACGATCTCCAGTTCAGTAACGGTTCGTTGCACGATGAAGTGCGGCGGTTGGCGGAGGAGGTCACGGCGGAATTGAAATCTTTTTACGTGAAGCCCCACCCAAAGCTGATGGAGGAGGAGGCTTACACGGTGTTTTGCGTCGCGTCGCCGTTGTTGACTGCGGAGGGCGTGAAAGTGAACGCGGAGCAATGGTTTCTGTCGCATCGCCGCCAGGTGGCTGCGTTGCTCACGCAGGAGGCGGAAAGCGAGCGGCTCTCGAAACAGGAGGCCGACGAGTCCACGGGACGTTATCTGAGTTACTACGAGGACGACGTGCTGGTGCTGGACTGGGACGCGGCATTGCTGGTGGATGAACCGCGTGATTTCGACGAGACGCTTTACATCATGGAGCTGGCGAATCTGCAACTCGCCGAACTCGAGGCCTACGACCGTCTGTTGGACGAGGCGCTGGAGCGGTCGTATCGCGATCTTGGCGAGCGTCCGCTGCGTTCACGCGGCGACATTCTGCGGGAGCTGCGGGAGATCCGCATAGACATGGCGCGGTTCAATGACGAGTTGTCGAACATCACGAAGTTTTTCGGCGACTGGCATCTCGCACGCATCTACGAAAAGATCTCGTCGCGTTTCCATCTGGCCGAGTGGCATCGGACGATAGACGGAAAGGTCAAGACGCTGGATGACCTTTACCAACTGCTCAAGCACGACCAGACGAATCGCTGGATGATGATCCTGGAGGCGACGATCGTGCTGCTGTTCATCATTGATCTGGTGATCCTCTTCATGGGAATCCAGAAATGATGCGGCGTCATCTGTTGGATTCAAACCAGGCCTTTGCCTCCGCATCCAGCGCCTTCAAATCGGGGCGTTGCTGCGCGATGGCGACCGAGTCAGCCCATTCCTTGTGCAGATCGCCGAGTTCGACGTTCGAGCCGACACGGATGAAGATCGGGAGTTGGTGCAGTTCCGACTTCACGGTGATGGTCTGGCCACCGGCGAAAATCTTTTCCGGATTCCACGCATCGCGCCATTGGTCGCCTGCCGGAAGATAAACCTCCTGTTCGCGTTTGTTTTTCTCCCAGATGGGCGAAACCAGGATGTCGCGACCATAGAGATACGTCCACCAGTTGTTCCACGACTGCGCAGATTGCGGCTCGACGAGGAACAATGGACGCACGATGGGCATTCCGGTTTGCGACGCCTCGATCGCGTGCGCGTGTCCGTAATCCGCGAGGCGTTGGTGCAATCGCGCGTAAAGCCGCCAGATGGCGATAAGCGTGGCGTCGTACCTCGGCTCGCGCGGC
>CAZFNB010000247.1:0-4755 GCA_964520235.1 uncultured Bifidobacterium sp.
GGGCACGATACTTCGCCGTCACGTCCGTCGCCCCGGGCGCTTTCAAACCTTCCTCTATTGCGCCATCAATGAAATCCGCCATCTTGGGATTCGCGAAGCCGGAGAGCCGGGCGTTCGGATCATCCAGCTTGGTCGGCTGCACTGGCCCGAGCTTCTGCGCAAGTGCATCAGCGATTTCCGCTGCATATTTCGGTACGACGATGGCCGAGGCGTTGATGCAAGAGCGCCCGCCGTTGTCCGAAATGCTCGACACCATCACGTCCACATAATCACGCCAGTTCTCAATGCAGTCCTCGCCGATCAAAATTTTACTCCAGCCCGGCCCGTGGATCTGGATGGCGGGATTGTTCGCGTATTGCGCGGTGGTGGATTTGTCGCCGAAGATCAGCGCACGTCCGCACGTCTTCAGAATTTCCCCTGCGCCTTCGTGGTCGGTCGGATAAAACCCGAACGCCTCCGCCGGTGCGCCTGCCGCGATGAACGCCTGAATCAAACGATACGGCGTCCAAGGTTCTTCCTTGCCGGGCTTGATGATGACCGGTGTCTTGAGCGCGATGCCCGGCAGCCAGAGCGAATTCACCGCAGGCGAATTGCTCGGCATCACGAGTCCGAGGGCGTCCGTCGTTGGAAAATAACTCAACCGCGTACCGAACTGCTCGCCGCTGCCGGAATCAAGAATGGAAAGATCGAGTCCGCGTGACAATCCGTTGAGCACGGTCTTCATGTTCGTCAGCGCGAGATGGATTTTGTCCATGTTGCGCCGCACCATGACATGCGGCAGGCCGCTCGTACTCGAAAGCGTCTCGATGTATTGCTGTGGCGATTGTGTGTGGCCTTTGTCACCGAGTGGCAAAGTGCCGTTGAGGAATTGTTCGCCTGTCCTGGCACAGATTTCGATGAGTTGCGCGACGGGAAACTTCTTCAGCGCAGTCTGACCCTCCGCAACGCGCGCCAAATCCTTGCGTACGATGCCGGCGTTGACCTGGCTGACGACAGCCTTGACTTCACCCGTGCGGAAATCCTTCACCTCGACCGTGTCGAGGCTCTCATAAACCCTGCCGCGTCGCAGCGCGGGGATGTGTGGAACGTTGTTCATGATTGTTCAGCAGACGTGACAGCAGGCATTGACGTAGAGCCGCCCGGTTTGTTCAAGCGGATATTTGTTCGAGAGAGCATCCCTGACTCGTCAGCGCTTCGTCAAAACTGTGGCAGCGAACGTGAGTTCGCTCGGACATTCCCGGATGTTTGAGCCGACTCACGTCGGCTGCTACGAAGTTTTGAAAGTGCCTCATCAATCCAGAAACTGAATCTTCACGCCGCCCTCCTTCGGCTTCGAAAAACTTTCCAGCAATGTCGGCGCGGTGGAATTTCCGACGGGCTTTGCCGCCTGGGTTGGCTTCGTGCAGGTTTCCGCCTGCGGACTTAGCGCGGCGCGCAATGCACCCTCGACGAGTTGCGAGCAATGGATCTTCATCGGTGGCAGCGGCCCGAGTTCGCCCGCGAGCTCCTCCGGCTTGAGCGAAAGCGCTTCCTCTGCTGTTTTGCCACGAATCAACTCCGTTGCGAGACTGGCCACGGCGATGGCCGTTTCGCAACCGAACGATTGGAACGTGGCGCGGTCAATGACCTTCCTGCCGTCCTGCTGCTTGAACTTCACCCACATGCGGAGCATCTCTCCACAATCCGCGTTGCCCACCGTGCCGATGGCATCGGCGTTGGCCATCTCGCCGACGTTCTGCGGGTTGGCGAGTGCGGCCTGGATTCGTTTCTGCAAATCTTCGTTCACGACGCAATTAAAGCGCAAAAGCGCAGGGAAGCAAAGTTGCAAAAGATGCGATGGCTTCACCGGCCATTGACACCACGCGCTGATTTTGAGGAAATGTCCGCCCTGAATCACAATAAAACGCACTATGTCGCAATCAGCCCAGACCATTTCCACCGATTCACTCCTGCACGAAACCCGGACATTCCCGCCGTCATCTGATGTGGTGAAGCGCGCGTGGATCAACGCCGAGCAATACAAACAGATGTATGCACGCTCGGTGAATGAACCGGAAAAATTCTGGCTCGAACAGGCGAATGAACTGGAGTGGTTCAAGAAGCCGACGCAAGCCTGTCGCTTCACCTGGGACACGGCCGCGCGGAAGATCGAGCACACGTGGTTCGCCGACGGCCAACTTAACCTCAGCGTCAACTGCCTTGACCGTCATCTGAAGACCGCCACGCGCAACAAGACGGCCATCATCTGGCAGGGCGAAGGCGAAGATGAAGTGAAGCGCGTCACTTACGCGGAGTTGCATGCGGAAGTCTGCAAGTTCGCCAACGTGCTCAAATCGCTCGGCATCAAGAAAGGGGATCGCGTTTCGATCTACATGCCGATGGTGGTTGAAGCTGCCGTCGTGATGCTGGCTTGCACGCGTATCGGGGCGATTCATTCTATTGTATTTGGCGGGTTCAGTGCGGATTCGCTGGCGGGGCGCATCAATGATTCCACATGCAAGCTGCTCATCACCGCCAACGCCGGTGTGCGCGGCGGAAAACCGATTTTGCTGAAAGAAATCGCAGACAAGGCGCTGCAAAGCACGCCGACCATCGAGAAGGTTGTTGTGTTCAAACGCAACGACACGCCGTGCAACATGACTGCTGGGCGCGACGTGTGGTATCACGACCTGATGGCGAAAGCCGCGCCGGATTGCGCGCCCGAAGTCATGAACGCCGAGGATTACCTGTTCATGCTCTACACGAGCGGCTCGACCGGGAAGCCCAAGGGCGTGGTTCATAGCACAGCGGGTTATCTGCTGCACGCCGCGCTCACGACGAAATACATTTTCGACATCCACGAAGACGACGTTTATTTCTGTACAGCGGACATCGGTTGGGTCACCGGCCACAGTTATCTGGTTTATGGCCCGCTGGCCATTGGCGGAACGACGCTGATGTTTGAGGGCATCCCGACCTATCCGGACGCGGGGCGCTTCTGGAAGATTGTCGAGAAATTCAAAGTTACGGCGTTCTACACCGCGCCCACGGCCATCCGCTCGCTCATCCGGTTGGGCGAAGAATGGGTCAACAAACACAATCTCTCCTCGTTGCGAGTGCTCGGTTCGGTCGGTGAACCGATCAATCCCGAAGCGTGGATGTGGTATCACCGCGTCATCGGCAAGGGCCGTTGTCCCATTGTGGACACATGGTGGCAGACGGAGACGGGTGGACATTTGCTCACGCCGTTTCCCGGTGCGCACACGCTGAAACCCGGCAGCGCAAGCCGACCGTTCTTCGGCGTCGAAACCGTTGTGCTGCGCGACGACGGCACGGAATGCGCGCCAAACGAAGGTGGTAAACTTTGCATCAAAAAACCGTGGCCTGGCATGATGCGCACGACATGGGGCGATCATGACCGCTTCATTGACACGTATTTCACGATGTTCAAGAACCTCTATTTCACCGGCGACGGCTGCCGCGTGGATCAGGATGGCGATTACTGGTTGATGGGGCGTGTGGACGACGTGGTGAATGTCTCCGGCCATCGCATCGGTACGGCGGAAGTCGAAAGCGCGCTGGTGAGCCACGCGAAAGTGGCCGAAGCCGCCGTCGCCCCGATGCCGCACGAGATCAAAGGCCAGGGCCTCTACGCCTTCATCACGCTGAAGGATGGCATTGAACCCAGTGAAGAGTTGAAAAAGGAACTCGTCGCCCACGTCCGCAAAGAGATCGGCCCGATTGCCGCGCCGGATAAAATCCAGTTTGCCCCCGGCTTGCCGAAGACGCGCTCTGGAAAAATTATGCGCCGTATTCTCCGCAAGATCGCCGAGGGCCATCCCGATCAGGTTGGCGATACGACCACGCTCGCCGATCCCGGTGTCGTTGATGCCTTGGTCAAAGGAAAGCAGTAGACGGCAACTATCTTTTCATCGGCAGAAACGGATTTTATTTTTGCTCACAGCATTTCATCTGATTTTGCGGATAACAGCCACAAACTCGGCGGTGAAACTTCACTTCCTCGCCACTTGACTCAATCTTTCGAGAGGTGCCTACTGCCTGCATGAAACCTAGGCAGAGACTTCTCATCGTTTTCCTCATTGGTTTCGCCAGTGTTGTACACTCTGCATCCGGGCAGTTCTATGCGCCGGACACGGAATTTCATGACCCGGTTCAGCGCATGTTTGTAGTTGAGGCCGCCCGTGTACTTGCGTGGAACGAGAGTTCTGAGGGCGCAGTTTTTTCAGAAATCACCTACGCGGTTTCAGGCGTGGATGGAAATACGGAGTGGAAGATTGAGTGGAAGGGAAAAGACGGACAAAGGACCAAGTCGGCGGTGGTCAAGTATCCTGCTGGCTTGCTGGTCAACGGCGCGGATTATTACCGGGAGTGCATGAAGCAGTTGCTGGCAGCTGGCTGGAAGAAGACGATTGTTCGCGGCGACGGTTCGATCGAGTCCTCATTCTGGCGTGGAGCGGAAAGTGCGGGTTACTCAAGGGAGACGAGTCTTGGCCAGGCTTTCTCGTTGGCAGGGGAATTGAAACACGAATGTAGTGCAGCGAAGGCGGCGGAGTTGTCGGGATTGCTGGTTCACGCGACTTTGCCGGGGGCGACGGAGAAACTGACGCTGGACGGTGTGTTGCTAGCGCGCGGCGCAGCCTGGCTTGCGCTCGCTGAAATCCAATCGGGACAAAAGCAGACGCGCTGCTGGTCGCCAATCCTCTTTCTCGCTGGCCGCGAAAAGGCAGCACTTCGGGTCTGGCCTGAGACTCCTTC
>CAZFNB010000248.1:0-4748 GCA_964520235.1 uncultured Bifidobacterium sp.
ATCCGACCCTCGGCAGAGCAGTCCACGCTGCGTTTCACCACGCGATTCGGCGAGTGGCAGGAATTGAACGATCCGACACTGCTGGCCGTACCGCATCCGCGCGGCTTTGCGGGATTGTCTTGGATGAAAGCGCCGACCATCGCGATGCCTGTGTTCCGCTGGGACGAAACCATCCCTCCACTCGGACTCGATGCGTTGCATCTTGGCGGGATGATTTTGAATTTTGTCCAAAGCAACGCGCCGTCGGCCATGGAATTCGCCGCATTGCCGTCGCCCGATTTCCCGATGGCCAATGCGGCTTTCGGTGAAGCGATGGGGACAAAGCCGTCCGCACTCCGGCTGGGCGCGGAATTTTCCGGGCGGCGATTGTTGAATCCACCGCATCTCGATCCGAGGCGTGCAACCGATGTGCTGACGAACAGCATCGTCCAGGTGCGCGTGCTGGGCGATGGAATGGTTTTCTCCGCCGTGCAGCTTTCGCCCGGCAACGTTCCGAGGTCACCCGAACAGATCGCTGCCGACCAGTCGGCTCTCGAAATCGCGCGCACGCTGCGTTTCACATCCTCGGGCGGCGGCACGTTCGATTCCACGCTCGGCCGGATTATCTTTGAATGGCAGACGCTGCCGCCGTTGGAAAACGGCGCAACCAATTCACCCGCCAGATCGCCCTGATGTCGGCCTCCGCGCTCATATTCACTTACGTCACCGTGCTGCTCGCGACGATTTGCGGGTTGAGCATCTACACGGAGATGCGGCGGCGGCGGTTCCGTCCGTCCGGAAGCGAGGATCGCATCTTCCGCTGCGAGCGGTGTGGCTTCGTTTACACTGATGATCCCGACGTGGAACGCTCGCGTTGCTCGCAGTGCGCCAAGTTGAACGAAGCAATTAAGTTTTAGAAAAAGCACCTGCCTGTTATTTTTCAACCGTGCCGAACGACACCCGCAAACAACCCGCCAGACCCCCGCGCATCCTGATCGTGGATGATGACGCAGGTCAGCGCAGTCTGCTGGATTCGTTCCTGCGCGGGCAGGGATTTGAAACACAACCGGTGGATTCCGGGGAGCGCGCCATCGAAACACTGCGCAACGGCGCGTTCAACATGATGATCTCGGACGTGCGGATGCCGGGATTGTCCGGCCTTGAAACGTTGCGGCTCGTGCGCGCGGAACATCCTGTTCTGCCCGTCCTGCTCGTGACAGCCTACGCGGACATCCGCGAAGCCGTGGGCGCGATGCGCGACGGCGCGCTGAATTATCTCGCCAAACCGATTGACCTCGACGAGCTGCTCGCCAACGTGCGCCAGGCCACGGGTCTTGCGAAAACCGGCCCGCTGAAATTCAACGACGAACGGAAACTGCCGCCGAATGTGGTGGCGACGAGCGCCTTGATGCAGGCCGTGTTCAACGACGCGGCGTTGATTGCGCCGTCGGACAGCCGCGTGCTCATCACGGGCGAGAGCGGTTGCGGCAAGGAAGTCCTGGCGGATGTCATCCATGCGTGGAGCGCGCGCGCGAAAGGCCCGTTGATCAAAGTGAATTGCGCCGCGATTCCAGAGACTTTGCTGGAAACGGAATTGTTCGGCCACGAAAAAGGCGCGTTCACCGGCGCATCCGGCCAGCGCATCGGACGGTTTGAAATGGCCGAGGGCGGGACGATTTTTCTGGATGAGATCGCGGACATGTCGCCGCCGTTACAGGCCAAGCTGCTGCGCGTGACGCAGAACGGAGCTTTCAGCCGGGTGGGTTCAAGCATGGAATTGAAAACCAACGCGCGAATCCTTGCCGCCACGAACCACAATCTTGAGGAACGCGTCCGCGACGGAAAATTCCGCGAGGATTTGTTTTACCGGCTGAACGTGGTGGAGTTGAACATCCCGCCGTTACGCGAACGCGTGGAGGACATTCTGCCGCTGGCGAACCTCTTCATCACGGAGTTCAGCCAGGGCAAGGCGCGGCTTTCGTCGGTGTCGGCCAATTGCCTCACGCGCTATGCGTGGCCGGGCAATGTGCGCGAATTGCGCAACGCGATGGAACGCGCAGCGCTGCTGTCCCGCGGCGAGGTCATCCTGCCTGAGCATCTGCCATCGCGGGTTCGAGGTGACACCGAAACGCCCCCCGCGATGGACGCTCAAACGGCGCACGGGCTGGATGAAATCGAACGCGCGGCGATTTTGCAGGCTTTGCGTGAGCATCAGTTCAACCGGACGGAGACAGCCAAGGCCCTCGGCATCAGCCGGCGGGCGTTGCTTTACAAACTGCAACGCTACCGCGAACTTGGGTTTGAAGTGGATCCGCGCTGAAAATTTTTCTTTCGCCCTAAAGATTTTTTCCTCCACGCCGATGTCATCACTGTCGCAAGACAGGCCGCTGGTCGCCACAAAGAATCAGCGGGGAAAACGGTGAACGCCCCGAACGAAGTTTCATCCACAGCAAGGACGCTGTGTCCAAAACAAATGCCCGCAAGGGCGACTCACGGAACAGAGTTATGGTCATCAACACAAACCTATCGGCCCAGACAGGCGCCCGCCTGCTCTCGGAATCCACCTCGGCGTTAAACAAGTCCCTCGCACGTTTGTCCTCCGGTCTGAAGATTGTTTCACCGGAAGATGATGCGGCAGGGGCGGCAGTTGCATTGCGCTTTGACGCACAGATCAACCGTATCACAGCGGTGCGCGCCAATGTCAGCAATGCCATCTCCTTCAGCCAGACCCAGGACGGCTACCTCAAGAAGGTTGCCAAAGCCCTGGATCGCATGAGCGAACTGACGGTGCTCGCGCAGGACGTTACCAAGGGGCCTGCGGACGTAACGCTCTACAACACGGAATTCCAATCCCTCGCGACATACATCAACGACATCGTGACGAAGGAATTCAACGGCGTTGCGCTGTTGGACGGAACTGATCGCGACGTGGTGGTGGACAGCGAAGGCGCCACCTACACGATGCTCGGAATTGACGGTTCAGCCTACGACCTGACCGCCGAAGACCTCACCACCGACGCGCCGGGCGCGTTGACGGCTGTGACAGCGATGATTGACGTCGTTGCCACGGATCGAGCCACGGTGGGCGCGAACATCTCGGTGCTCACTTCGTATAATGAGCAGCTCGCGGTGCTCAAGGACAACCTCACCGCCGCCGACAGCCGCATCAAGGATGTGGACGTGGCGGAGGAAAGCACGAACTTCGCCCGCTACAACATCCTGGTTCAAGCCGGCACGGCGATGCTGGCCCAGGCAAACAGTGTGCCGCAATCAGTGTTGCGGCTCATCCAGTAAGCGGGATTCGCCAGGGGGGATGAGGCCCGGACGACGCAAGTCGTCCGGGTTCTCTTTTTGGAAGCGATGGCCTGAACCCGCCTGTCCCGCTCCGGGAAATCTGCCGGATTTTCAGGCAAAAAACTGCGGGCTAAAGTTTTTCCGGCTCCTTCCGATACCGGTGTTGTCTAGTGACAGGCGGCTGGCAGCCATAAAGTGCCAGAGGGGAGAACGGCAGATGCCCCAGGACAAATGACGCCAACGGCAGGGATGCCGTGTAACACAAGGAGTCCTTCATTCTCGAAGGATAACTCAAGGAGAGAGTTAGTATGGTCATCAACACAAACATATCGGCCCAGACAGGCGCCCGCCTGCTCTCGGAATCCACAATCCAACTGAACAAGTCGCTCGCGCGCCTTTCATCCGGTCTGAAGATCACTTCACCGGAAGATGACGCCGCCGGCTTGGCGGTGTCTTCGCGTTTCGACGCGCAGATCAACCGTATCAACGCGGTTCGCACCAACGTCAGCAACGCGATCTCGTTCAGCCAGACGCAAGACGGCTTCCTCAAGAAGGTCGCCAAAGCGCTGGATCGTATGAGCGAATTGTCAGTCCTCGCACAGGACGTGACCAAGGGTGCGGCGGACATCGCGCTGTATCAGACGGAATTCAGCTCACTCGCGACCTACATCAACGACATCGTGACCAAGGAATTCAACGGCGTTGCGCTGTTGGACGGAACTGATCGCGACGTGGTGGTGGACAGCGAAGGCGCCACGTTCACCATGACGGGCGTTGACGGCACAGCCTACGACCTGAGCGGTGAAGACCTCAGCACTGATGCGGCCGCCGCCCAGACCGCTGTTGTCGCCATGGTTGACACCGTCGCCACGGACCGCGCGACAGTCGGCGCGAGCATCTCGGTGCTCTCCGCCTACAACGACCAGCTCGCTGTGCTCAAAGACAACCTCACCGCCGCCAACAGCCGCATCAAGGATGTGGACGTGGCCGAGGAGAGCACGAACTTTGCCCGCAATAACATCCTCGTCCAGGCAGGCACGGCGATGTTGGCGCAGGCAAACGCGACTCCGCAATCCGCTCTGCGCCTCCTCCAATAAGGAGCGCGGAACGAACGTCGCAAACAAAACCCGGACGGTTCATGAGTCACCGTCCGGGTTTACGTTTTTTTGAGGGCACGCGGCGGTTGCCAAACCGGGGAAATCTTGTCAGTCTGCCACTGTTCCCGGTTTCACCAACTCAAACATCAAACCAACATGAAAAAACCATCCATCACCCTCATCACACTCGGTTTGGTTTCGGCGATATTGTGGCTTGCACCCTCAATTTCGACTGCGGAAGAAAAACCGTCCGAAAAACCCGCCGCCAAGTCTGCCGATGCCAAAAAAGACGCGCCCAAACCCGAAAAGAAACCGCGCGCCACGCCTTTGCGTGGAAAAATCAGCGCAGTGGACAAAACCGCCGGCACAATCACCGTC
>CAZFNB010000249.1:0-4727 GCA_964520235.1 uncultured Bifidobacterium sp.
CTCCTTCGGCGCGAAGATGTAGGGTTGCACGCCCCAGCGCGTGACGACGCGCGGCGCGTAGCCGGGGATGTCGGTGTTGCCCAGTTCGGGGTAGGACGCGATGGCGGCGGCGGCGTGACCGGGCATCTCGATCTCGGGAACGACGGTGATGTGCCGGGCGGCGGCATAGGCGACCACTTCCTTGATTTCTGCCTGCGTGTAGAATCCGCCGTAACGCTGGCCGTCATCGGAATTGCGATTGCCATAGGGCGGTGTCGAGTCACGCCACGAGCCGATCTCGGTGAGCTTGGGATATTTTTTGATCTCAATGCGCCAACCCTGATCCTCGGTCAGGTGCCAGTGGAAAATGTTCAACTTGTGCAACGCCGCCAGTTCAATCATCCGCTTCACGTCCGCGACGGGAAAAAAGTGCCGCCCCGAGTCCAACATCACGCCTCGCCATTTGAATCGTGGCTGGTCTTCGATGCTCACACACGGAACCGTCCACTCCCCACCTTTGACCGCATTGGTCGCGAACACCTTCGGCGGGAGCAATTGCAGGAGCGTTTGAACGCCGTGAAAACCCCCAGCCGGTTTCAGCGCACGGATCACGACAGAATCGACGGTCGCGATCAACTCGTAGCCTTCGTCACCGAGCGATGCTTTTGCCCCGTGCGTCGTCAGCAGGATGCTGCCTTTGTCAGGCGCGGCATCCGTAGTTGCGGCGAGTTTCAATTTCCAGCCCGTGGACTGGCGCAGTCGCGCGGCGAGGAGTTCGCCGCTGGCCTGCGAGGAGGAATCCACCAAGATGCGCGTGCGCTTGCTCAATTGGAACACACCCTTGGTAGTCTCCAGTTTCACCGGCTGCGGTATGACTGCGGGCGCGCTGGATTCACCGGCAAGACACAGGGACGCGGCGACCATCGGGATGATTACGGCAATGAGGAGTTTCATGCGGTTCATGGTTGGTGATGGATTCCGATCAGGTTCAACCCACGATCCCCAGCGGCTTCGTCGTCTTCCAGTGACCGCGAGTGAAGTCCGGGAACTTCTGTGGGTCGCCCCCGTTCGCCTCAGATTTTGCGCTCAACGGCCGCACCGCGCTCCACAAAGCACCTTCATAAACATTCTGGTCGAGCGGCTCGCCTTTGCGCAGGCATTCCACCATGCGGAACAGCATGATGAAATCCATCCCGCCGTGTCCGCCCATCTTCACCGCGAGTTCGCCCATGCGCTTGTAGAGCGGATGCTCGAACTCTTCGTAGAGTTTCTTGAACGCCTCGCCCTCGATCCACTTGTGATAGTTTTCCCGCCCCTCGATGGCGGCGCGGCTGGGGAAGCCCGCCAGCGTGCCGCGCGTGCCTTGGATCAAATTATGCCGCGAATAGGGCCGTGGGCTTGTCTCATCCCATTGCACCATGATCGTGCGGCCAAGATGGGTTTTGATGATCTGCGTGCTGATGTCGCCACACTCGAACTTCATCTGGTTCCACTGATGATCCGCCGGGAAATTCTTCGTCGCATACGCCGCGCGACCGCGACCGGGACTCGCAAACGACACCAGACGCTCGAATGTGTCTTCTGTGCGCGCGATGTTCATGTATTGCGCCACCGGCCCGAGACCGTGCGTGGGATACAGGTTGCCGCCGTTCTTCGCCGAGTAATACTTCGTGCGCCAGCTTCCGGTGCCGCGCGGGAGTTCCTTCATCTGCCCACGCAACTCGTGAATGTAGGCCGCCTCGGCGTGGAGCAGTTCGCCGATGACCCCTTGCCGCACCATGTTCAGATACATCAGCTCTTCGCGCCCGTAGTTGACGTTCTCCATCATCATGCAGTGCTTGCCGGTCGCTTCGGAGGTTTCCACGACGTCCCAGAGTTCCTTGAGGTTGTTCGCCATAGGCACTTCCACGAACGCGTGCTTGCCCGCCTTCATCGCGGCAATGGCCATCGGCGCGTGTTCCTCCCACGGCGTGGCGATGATCACGGCATCAATGTCCGGACGCGCGAGCATCTCGTGATACTTGGCGGGTGAACCAAAATAGACCGATGGCTCCGGACGACCCAGTTTCTTCACCTCCGCCGCACTGCTTTTCGCGAGGTCTTCGTACAGATCGCAAATGGCTACGACCTCGCTGCCTTCGATCTGCGCGAGTTGCTCCACGTGTCCGCTGCCACGTGCGCCGACGCCGATAGCGCCCCAGCGCACCTTTTCGAGTTTCGGCGCAGCGAAGTCACCCATGTAACGCGCGCTTCGGGAACGGGTGGACTCTTGCGCTGCTTCGGCGGAAGACAGTCCGCTCGCGACTGTAATTCCCGCGCCCACCATCCCCAGTGTGCGGATGAAATCGCGGCGGTTGGTGGAGAGATTTGAATTGTCGTTCTTGTTCATAGTTGTTGGTTCGACTGTTGTTTTGCGTTCCTCAATTCACAGGCGTCGGTGCCCAGACCATTATCCGACTTCATCAATAAGGACCCACACGATCCTGTCAGCTCAGTGACGCGAACGGTGCATGACTCAGGATTACCGGATCCGTTCCAGCAACGCTACTGGGTTGTCCTTGTCTGTCGTGATGACATGTCAGTGAAATATCGGGTTGGATATAGTCGAACGCCGCGGACCTGACGATGATGTTCGGGTGCGAACGTGTGTTGGTCGGCGCGGCGAGCAACGACAGGCTTGATGCCAGCACAATCAGGCCAGCGAGTGTGATCTGCATTTTTATGGCGAATCCGCGTCAGGGTTTAACTTCTCGAGGTTCGCGAAGGGAAACTCTTTCGAGGGCGCGTGCTGGCGACGCAGAATTTCCCGAAGCTCCAACACCACCTTGGGGTTGGCGTCGGCGACGTTGTGCTGTTCCGCCGGGTCGGTGGCGAGGTTGTAAAGTTCGGTCGTGGGCGCAGCGGGCTTCTGTTTCGTGCCGAGCAACTGCCGCTTCACCAGCTTCCAATCGCCCACCCGCACGGCCTGCTGGCCGCCGTAACCGTGAAACTCGCGGTAGAGAAACGGTCGCTCGTTTTGTTTTCCACCCAGCAGCGTGGGCGCGAAGCTGATGCCGTCAGTGTCGGCGGGAATTCCTTTCATCGCGCCCGCCAGTTCGAGCAAGGTGGCAATCCAGTCCTCAAAGCCGGTGACACGCGTTGAAGTCGTATTCGCTGGCACGCGGCCCTTCCAGCGGACGATCAGCGGCACGCGGAAGCCGCCTTCATACAGGCTGCCCTTGTGGCCGCGCAAATCGCCGTTCGATTTGAAATGCTCCGGGTCTGTCCCGCCCAACGGATACGCCGCTCCATTGTCAGAGGTGAAAATGAAGAGGGTGTCGTTCTCCAGGTCGAGTTCCTTGACGAGTTGAACCATCCGCCCGATGTCGCGGTCCATTCGTGTGACCATCGCGGCGTAGGCGGCGCGCGGGTGTTGATGCGGCAGATAGCCTTTGCCACCGGTGTAAGGTTTGTCGTCGAGCTTGCCACGATATTCCGCCAGCGAATCCGGCGGCACTTGCAACGCCAGATGCGGCACGCTCGTCGGGTAGTAGAGGAAGAACGGCCTGCGCTTGTTCTCGCGGATGAACTGAAGCGCGCGTTCGTTGCACAAGTCGGGCGCATATTGCTGCCCGATGAAACTGGCGTAGCTCAGGGCGTCATTCGGATTTGCGTCCACTGGCAGCCTGCCGTCCATGTTCGTCACCACATTGCTGTTGCCCGGCAATGGCAGGCGGCGGTCGTTGTCCACGAGGTAACGCGGGTAATAATTATGCGCCTGCCGCTGGTCGTTGTAGCCGAAGAAGTGGTCGAAGCCGTGCTTCAGCGGATCGCCCGCCGAGCCGACGCCGCCCAAGCCCCATTTGCCAAACGCACCCGTCGCATAACCCGCGCGCTGCAACAAGGTGGCCAGCGTCGTCTCACTCTCAGGCAACGGAAGCTGGCCCTCGCCCGAATGCCAGCCGCCCACTTCATGGTTGTCGCGCACAAACGCGTGGCCCGGATGTTTGCCCGTCATCAACACGCACCGTGACGGCGCACAAACCGGGCTGCCCGCGTAGTGCTGTGTGAACTTCATCCCCTCTCGTGCAAGTTGATCTAGCGTCGGCGTGCGGATGATCTTTTGCCCGAACGGCCCTATGTCTCCGTAACCGAGATCGTCCGCGAGAACGAAGATGATGTTTGGCGGGCGTGATTCGGCGGCGGAAAGATTCGCGACAAGTCCAGGCACGAGGCAAAGCGCGGCGAGTAGAACCACAAATGGACACGAATCAGAGGAACGTCGGATTCATCCGGCAGCGACTGCAAATCGGCGTCGGCCTGCCGACTGAAGTCGGCGTTCCGGAGGTGGTGTGAAGTTGACTCCAATCTCTGCTCCCATTGGTGTTCATTCGTGTTCATTCGCGGTTCAATTTCTACACGCTGAGCTCCCGTTTCACTTCGCCGAAGGCATTCAACGCCAGATCCAACTCCGCGCGTGTGTGCGCGGCGGAGATTTGCGTGCGGATTCGCGCCCGGCCTTGCGGCACGACGGGATACGAAAAGCCGATCACATAAACACCCCTTGCCAGCATCGCGTCGGCGAACTTGGCGGCGAGCGCGGCGTCGCCGAGCATCACGGGACAAATCGGATGCGTGCCGGGCAGGATGTTGAAGCCGAGCTTCGTCATGCCGTCGCGGAAGAATTTCGTGTTCACCTCCAGCGTGTCGCGCAGCGCGGTGGATTCGCTCAATAACTCCAAAACCTTCAACGACGCCCCCGCGATGGC